>NZ_JBDJLM010000005.1:0-136773 GCF_039673365.1 Pseudomonas sp. TWI923
CTTGGCCCCCACCGCGGCCCTTTTTTTTCTGTTTTTCCCAATTGTGGGGGGGGCCGGGGGGCGCCCCCATCCCCTACACAAGGCCGCTCCTACAGTCTTCGCGCCAAACATGAATCAACGGACAGTTTCCATGCACGACAACCTCAAGGACTACCCCCAGGTCCGCCAACTGGCCATCCGTTCGCTGTTCGAGATCATCGAGCAGTCCAGCGAAGGCACGGTGATCGTCGACCGCCAGGCGCGCATCGTCTGGATGAACGAGCGCTATGCCCGGCGCTTCGGCCTGGCCGACGCCGCCAGCGCCATCGGCCAGCCTTGCGAGGCGGTGATCCCCGGCAGCTTGATGCGCGAGGTGGTGAGCAACGGCAAGCCGATCCTGCTGGACATGCTCGACACCCCCAACGAGCCGCTGGTGGTGATGCGCCTGCCAATCCACGACGACCAGGGCGCGCTGATCGGCGCCATCGGCTTTGCCCTGTTCGACGAGTTGCGCAGTCTGTCACCCTTGCTCAAGCGTTATTCGAGCATGCAGCAGGAGCTGGCCAGTACCCGCTCGCAACTGCGCGCGCGCCAGGCGCGCTACAGCTTCGCCCAGTTCGTCGGCAGCAGCGCCGCGTGCCTTGAGGCCAAGCGCCGCGGGCGGCGCGGCGCGACCAGTGACTCGCCGGTGCTGCTGCTGGGCGAAACCGGTACCGGCAAGGAGCTGCTGGCCCATGCCATCCACGCCGCCTCGGCGCGAGCGCACAAGGCGTTCGTCAGCATCAACAGCGCGGCCATTCCCGAGACCCTGCTGGAGGCCGAGTTCTTCGGCACCGCCCCCGGCGCCTTCACCGGTGCCGAGCGCAAGGGCCGCAGCGGCAAGCTGCAACTGGCCGAAGGCGGGACGCTGTTCCTCGACGAGATCGGCGACATGCCACTGGCCTTGCAAAGCAAGCTGCTGCGGGTACTGCAAGAGAAGGAATACGAGCCGGTGGGCTCCAACCAGATGCTGCGCAGCGACGTGCGCATCATCGCCGCCACTTCCATCGACCTGCAGGCAGCCATGGCCCGTGGGGCATTCCGTGCCGACCTGTACTACCGGCTGAACGTGCTGCCGATCGAGGTGCCGCCGTTGCGCGAGCGGCTGGAGGATTTGCCGGCGCTGTGCGAGGCGATCCTGGCCGAGCTGGGCAGCCAGTACGAGCTGGAGCCCGAGGCCCAGGCGCTGCTGGGACGCCATGGCTGGCCGGGGAACATTCGTGAATTGCGTAACGTGCTGGAACGCGCAACCTTGCTGGCGGACCAGCTGCGCTTGAGTGTGCAGGACTTGATCCAAGCGTTGGGGCCGTTGAGCCCGGTGACCACGGCCGCGCCGGTGCTGGACTATCGCCAGGCGTGCGCGCAGTTCGAGCGCGGGTTGATTGTCGATGCCTTGGCCCGCAGCGACTGGAATGTGCCGGAGGCAGCGCGGGCTTTGGGGTTGGGGCGGTCTACCTTGTACAAGAAGATGGTGGCGCTGGGGATAGAGTCTCAATAAAGAGACTTCAATCTCAAAACAGGGATCACAGGAGCAACTGTCTTTGTAGGAGCGGCCTTGTGTCGCGACAGGGCTGCGCAGCAGCCCCGGCTATCGTGCATAGGATGAAGATCGCCGGGGCCGCTTTGCGGCCCATTCGCGACACAAGGCCGCTCCTACAGGGGGCGAGCAGGCCCGCTACTGCGCAGCCGTGTCTCAAAATAGAGACTGTTGATTTAATGATTTTAATTTTCTTGATATATATCAATGACTTAGCAGCTTGGCACGATTCCCGCTATCCGCATTTCCAACCATAAAAACAACAGTTGGAGATCCCCCCACGATGACCGTGCTCATCGCCCTCGCTGCCCTGGCCCTACTGATGGTGGCCGCCTATCGCGGTTACAGCGTGATCCTGTTCGCGCCCATCGCAGCCCTTGGCGCCGTGCTGCTCACCGACCCCGCCGCCGTCGCGCCCGCCTTCACCGGGGTGTTCATGGAGAAGATGGTCGGCTTCATCAAGCTGTATTTCCCGGTGTTCCTGCTGGGCGCGGTGTTCGGCAAGCTGATCGAGCTGTCGGGCTTCTCGCGCTCGATCGTCGCCGCTGCCATCCGCCTGCTCGGCACGCGCCAGGCAATGCTGGTGATTGTGCTGGTCTGCGCCCTGCTCACCTACGGCGGCGTGTCGCTGTTCGTGGTGGTGTTCGCGGTGTACCCGTTCGCCGCCGAGATGTTCCGGCAAAGCGACATCCCCAAGCGACTGATCCCGGCAACCATTGCCCTGGGCGCGTTCTCGTTCACCATGGACGCGCTGCCCGGCACCCCGCAGATCCAGAACATCATCCCCAGCACCTTCTTCAACACCACCGCCTGGGCCGCGCCATGGCTGGGCCTGATCGGCACGCTGTTCGTGTTCAGCGCCGGCATGCTCTACCTGCAACGCCAGCGCAACAAGGCCCAGCGCAAGGGTGAAGGCTATGGCAGCAACCTGCGCAATGAACCGGAGACCGCCGACGACATCAGCCTGCCCAACCCGTGGCTGGCGTTGTCGCCGTTGCTGCTGGTGGGGGTGATGAACCTGCTGTTCACCCATTGGATCCCACAGTGGTACGGCGCCAGCCATACCCTGCAACTGCCGGGCATGGCCGCACCGGTGCAAAGCGACGTGGCCAAGCTCACGGCGATCTGGGCCGTGCAGGCGGCCTTGCTGGTGGGCATCCTGATGGTGCTGGTGTGCGCCTTCGGCACCATTCGCCAACGCCTGGCCGAAGGCACCAAAAGCGCGGTCGGCGGTGCCCTGCTGGCGGCCATGAACACCGCCTCGGAATACGGTTTTGGCGCGGTGATCGCATCGCTGCCGGGCTTTTTGGTGCTGGCCGACGCCCTGCGCGGGATCCCCAACCCGCTAGTCAACGAAGCCATCACCGTGACCCTGCTGGCCGGCATCACCGGCTCTGCGTCGGGTGGCATGAGCATCGCCCTGGCGGCCATGAGCGACAGCTTCATCGCCGCCGCCAACGCCGCCAATATCCCGCTGGAAGTGCTGCACCGGGTGGCCGCCATGGCCAGCGGCGGCATGGACACCCTGCCGCACAACGGTGCGGTGATCACCCTGCTGGCGGTGACCGGGCTGACTCACCGCGAAGCGTACAAGGACATTTTCGGTATTACCCTGATCAAGACCCTGGCCGTGTTCGTGGTCATCGCCACGTTCTACGCCACCGGCATCGTCTAAGGAGAACTGCATGACGCTCAAAGGCAAGACCGCACTGGTCACCGGCTCCACCAGCGGTATCGGGCTGGGCATCGCCCAGGTACTGGCAGAGGCCGGCGCGAATATCCTGCTCAACGGCTTTGGCGACCCGGCAGCGGCCATCGCCCAAATCAAGCAGCACGGGGTCAAGGTTGCCCACCACCCGGCCGACCTGTCCGATGTGGCGCAGATCGAACAGATGTTCGCCTTCGCCGAACGCGAGTTCGGCGCGCTCGACATTCTGGTCAACAACGCCGGCATCCAGCACGTGGCGCCAGTGGAGCAGTTCCCGGTCGAGGCCTGGGACAAGATTATCGCGCTGAACCTGTCGGCGGTGTTCCATGGCAGCCGCCTGGTGTTGCCGGGCATGCGCGCGCGGGGTTGGGGGCGAATCATCAACATTGCCTCGGTGCACGGCCTGGTGGGCTCCACCGGCAAGGCTGCCTATGTGGCCGCCAAGCACGGGGTGGTCGGGCTGACCAAGGTGATCGGCCTGGAAACCGCCACCAGCAACGTCACCTGCAATGCCATCTGCCCAGGCTGGGTGCTGACCCCGCTGGTACAGAAGCAGATCGACGACCGAGCCGCCAACGGCGCCGATCCACAGCAGGCGCAGCACGATCTGCTGGCCGAGAAACAGCCTTCACTGGCCTTCGTCACACCCCGTCACCTCGGTGAGCTGGTATTGTTCCTGTGCAGCGAGGCCGGCAGCCAGGTTCGCGGCGCCGCCTGGAACGTCGATGGCGGCTGGCTCGCCCAGTGAGGGCGGGCGTTGAGCCTGGCACGGTCTTGCATTCGTTTATCTGCAAGGAGGCCTTATGCGCCAAGCTCGACTCACCGCGTTACTGTCCCTGACCCTGGCTGCCGCCGCCCCGGCGATGGCCGCCAGCCTGAAGGACGTCGCGCCCTACCCCGAGGCGGAAAAAGGCTTCACCCGGCAGGTGATCCACCTGCCGGCCCAGGCCGATGAATCGGCCCACCAGCTGGAAGTCCTCGCCGGCAAGACGCTGAAGGTGGACTGCAACCGCCAGCGCCTTGGCGGCAAGCTCGAAGAGCACACGCTGCAAGGCTGGGGCTACAACTACTACCGCCTGGACAAGGTCAGCGGCCCGGCCAGCACCTTGATGGCCTGCCCGGACAACAAGAAAACCGACGCCTTCGTACCCGTCGTCGGTGAAGGCTTCATGCTGCGCTACAACAGCAAGCTACCTGTGGTGGTCTACGTGCCCAAGGGTGTCGAAGTGCGCTACCGGGTATGGTCGGCCTCGCCGGACGTACAAACGGCTAAAGTGGAGTAACCGCCAGCGTCGGCAAGCCCGCTTTCGCGGCGGGCTTGCCCCACGACAAAGCCATCACTGCAGCGAGGGTTGCAGCATGAACGACATACTCTGGCGCCCCTCCACCTCGCAGATCGAAGCCAGCCGCATGGAAGCCTTTCGCCGCCGGGTCAACCTGCGCTTCAACCTTCAGCTCGACGACTATGCCGCCTTGCACCGCTGGAGCATCGAGCACCGTGCAGCGTTCTGGCAGACGCTCAGTGAATACTTCCACGTGCGCTGGCATACACCCGCAAGCCAGGTGCTGATCGAGGGCCCGCACCTGCGCGATGCCCGCTGGTTCGTTGGCGCCACCCTGAACTTCGCCGAACACCTGTTGCAACGCCGCGACGATCGCCCCGCCGTGATCACTGTACGTGAGGACGGCAGTCGCCACAGCCTGACCCACAACCAGTTGGCCGCCCAGGTGGCCGGGATGCAACGGGCCTTGCGCCAGGCCGGCATCGTGCCGGGCGACCGCATTGGCGCGGTGATGCCCAATACCTGGGAAACCCTTGTAGCCATGCTCGCCGCCAGCAGCCTTGGGGCGGTGTGGTCCAGTTGCTCTGTGGAGTTCGGTACCCACGGCATCATCGACCGCTTCGGGCAGATTGCGCCGAAACTGCTGATTGCCTGCGCGGGCTATACCTACGCCGGCAAAACCGTGGACCAGGTCGACAAGATCAACCAGGTCGTCGCCCAACTGCCGCAACTTCAACACCTGCTGGTGGTGCCCTACACCCGGGCGCAGACCCGCAGCGAAGAGTTCAGCGGGCCCCAGGTCACCCTGTGGGATGATTTCTTCCAGCCCGGCGGCAGCCCCACCTTCGTCGCCCTGCCCTTCGATCACCCGCTGTACATCCTCTACTCCAGCGGCACCACCGGTGTGCCCAAGTGCATCGTCCACCGGGCCGGCGGCGTACTGCTGCAACACCTCAAGGAACACGGCCTGCACAATGACCTGAAAGCCGACGACGTGCTGTTCTACTACACCACCTGTGGCTGGATGATGTGGAACTGGCTGGTCTCGGGCCTCGCGGTGGGCGCCACCCTGGTGCTGTATGACGGATCGCCCTTGCACCCGGGCCCGGCGCGGCTGCTCGACCTGATCAACAGTGAAGGCATCCACGCCTTCGGCACCAGCCCCAAGTACCTCGCAACCCTGGAGCAGGCCGGTGTCGAGCCGATGAAAAGCCACCGCCTCGATACCCTGAGGCTCCTGTTGTCCACCGGCTCGGCGCTGTCGCCGCACAGTTACGACTTCGTCTATGCCAAGTTCAAGGCCGATGTGTGCCTGGCCTCGATGTCCGGCGGCACCGACATCGTCTCCTGCTTCGTTCTCGGCAACCCGCTGCTGCCGGTACGCCGTGGCCTGATCGCCGGTCCCGGCCTGGGCATGGCGGTGCAGGTGTGGAATGCGCAGAGGCAGCCGGTGATCGACGAGAAAGGCGAGCTGGTGTGTACCCAGGCATTCCCGTCGATGCCCCTGGGGTTCTGGGGTGACGACGATGGCAGCCGCTACCACGACGCCTACTTCAGCCAGTTCGACGGGGCCTGGTGCCAGGGCGATTACGCCGAGCAGCGCGCCGGCGGCGGCCTGGTGATCCACGGCCGCTCGGATGCGGTGCTCAACCCCGGTGGCGTGCGCATTGGCACGGCCGAGATCTATCGGCAAGTGGACAAGGTCGAGCAGGTGCTGGAATGCGTGGCCATCGGCCAGGACTGGCACAACGATGTGCGCGTGGTGCTGTTCGTGCGCCTGCGCGATGGCCTGCAGCTGGACGACGCCTTGCGCCAGCACATCCGCGAGGTCATCCGCCGGTACACCAGCCCGCGCCACGTCCCGGCGGTGATCGCCCAGGTGAGCGACATCCCGCGTACCCTCAGCGGCAAGCTGGTGGAACTGGCGATCCGCAATGTGGTGCATGGGCTGCCTGTCAACAACACCGATGCCCTGGCCAACCCCGAGGCACTGGCGCAGTTCCGTGACCACGCGGAACTGCGCGATCAGGCATAATGGCGGCCTTTTTCGCCCCGAAGCACAGGTATCCACATGAAAGCCCAAGCCCGCCATATCCTGGTCAAGACCGCTGACGAGGCCGAGAAGCTCAAGCAGCGCATCGCCAATGGCGAAGCCTTCGACGTGCTGGCGAAGAAGTTCTCCACCTGCCCTTCCGGCAAGCGTGGCGGCGACCTGGGCGAAATACGCCCCGGGCAACTGGTCGGCGCCATCGACCAAGTGATCTTCAAGAAGCCCTTGCGGGTGGTGCACGGGCCGATCAAGAGCAAGTTCGGCTACCACCTGGTGCAGACGTTCTACCGCGACTGACCCGATGCTGGCCCTTGGCCGCCTGACAGTTTTGCCAGTTGCGTCCTTCCTCCTGAACGCAGTACATCGCGGGTAATCCCGCACATCGCGCTTGCGCCGTGCGGGCTCTGTGCACAACGGAGGCCCAGCGATGCACATGCGTCTGTTGCTGACACTGGCGCCCTTGCCCCTGTTGCTGCTTGCCCAGGCCCAGGCCCAGGCAGCCTGCAGTTTCAGCCCCGGGCCAGGCAATGACAGCTATGTCTGCGACAGTGGCAGCGCCGCTTCGCTGCTCGACACCGTCGGCAACAACAGCCTGCTGCTACCCGCCGGCGGCAGCGGCACGATCAGCGGCAACGTGACCTTCGGTGCCGGCCAGGACACCATCGACATGGCCTCGGGCGTAATCGGCGGCGACGTCAATCAGGGCGCCGAAATCGATACCTTCAACATGAGCGGCGGCATCATCGAGGGAGACCTCAATCAGGGCGATGGCCTGGACCGTTTCCAGATGACCGGCGGCTGGATCAAGGGCAATTTCGACAGCGGTGACTTCGCCCAGATGGACGGCGGGCGTATCGGCAACGTCAACATGCGCCTGGACGAGAACACCTTCATCCTGCGGCTGGCAGCATCGACCGGAATATCGTCACCGGCTTCGACAAGGACCATGTGGAGGTTTTCGGCGGCAACGTGGGCGGCAATATCAGCGTCAGCGGGGGCGATGACCAGGTGCAGATCCACGGTGGCCAGGTTGCGGGCAGCGTGCTGATGAGCACCGGCAACGACCGGTTCAGCTGGACCGGCGGGCGGATCGGCACGCGGGTGGACATGGGGCCTGGCAACGACACGGCGCAGCTCCAGGGCCTGGCCAGTGACGCCCTGGTCATCCCGCTCGACGGCGGCAATGGCAGCGATACCTTGACCTTGCTCGCCAGCCAGGCCAAAGGTGGCGCCCGCTACCTCAACTGGGAGCGGATCGAGCTTGCCGACGGCAGCCGTTTCGAGCTCGACGACCCGCTGCTGCTCGGGGATGCCGGCAGTGCCACCGGCACCCTGCAAATTGCTGCCGGCAGCACCTTGGCCTCGCGCCAAGGCACGGTCTCGGCCTTCGCCAGCGGCCAGCGCGTGGGGCTGAACAACGCCGGCACGATTGACTTGAGCACAGGCAACGACGGCGCAGGCCGGCTACTGGTGATCGGCGACTACAACGGCGACAACGGTGTGCTGCGCCTGAACAGCGTGCTCGGCCAGGACGGCGCCGCCTCGGACCGGCTGGTGATCAGCCAGGGTGGCATCAGTGGCTCGACCGGGCTTTTGGTCAGCAACCTTGGTGGCACGGGCGCGGCCACCCAGGGCAATGGCATCCAGGTGATCGAGGCACGCGAAGGCGCCAGCGGCAATACCAATGCCTTCATCCAGACCCAGACCCTGTCGGCCGGCGCCTACGACTATCGCCTGTTCAAGGGCGGCATCAGCGCCGGCAGCGAGAACAACTGGTACCTGCGCTCGACCCTGGTCGCGCCCCCCGCCCCGGCGCCTGGCGTGGAGCCGCTAAGCACGCCGCCGGTAGCCGCGCCCGCCCCTGGCCAGGCCGAGTTGCCCGCCCCGGTGGCCGGGCGGGTCATCCCGCTGTACCGCCCGGAAGTGGCGGTTTACGCAGCCGCACCGCGCGGCGCCGCGATCATCGTGCGCCAGGCCCTGGGCACCTTCCATCAGCGCCAGGGTGATCAGCGGTGGCTCGACGCCGCGGCCACGCCGCCTGCGAGTTGGGGCCAGGCCTACGGCAGCGCCCTTCGCCAGCAATGGAGCGGCACTGTGAGCCCGACCCTGGACGCTGACCTTTACGGTTTCAAGGTGGGCCAGGACCTCTATGCCCGGGCCACGGACGACGGCCACCGCCAGCACGCCGGCCTGTACCTGGGCCATGCTCGCCTGGACGGCGATGTCCGTGGTTTCGCCCTGGGCCGCGAAGACAGCCCGGTGGGCAACCTTGAACTGCAGGGCAACAGCCTGGGTGCCTACTGGACCTGGGTGGGTCCGGCCCAGGGCTATGTGGACGTGGTGCTGCAGTACACCCACTTCGATGGCCGTGCCCGCTCCGACCGTGGCGACAGTCTCGACCTCGATGGCCACGCCTGGGCCGCCTCACTAGAAGGCGGCTACCCCTTGGCGCTGACCGCGCAGTGGACCCTGGAGCCCCAAGCTCAGCTGATCGCCCAGCGGGTGAGCCTGGACAGCGCCCGCGATCGGGCGTCGCGGGTCAGCCATGACGCCCAGGTGGAATGGCTCGGGCGCCTTGGCTTGCGCCTGGAGGGGATGTTTCCTGCCACCGAGAAGGTGCTGCTGCAGCCCTTTGCCCAGGTCAGCCTTTGGCATGCCGACGGCGGCGCCGACACCTTGACCTTCAACGGCGTGGACCGCATAGACACCGACTACCGCTACACCGCGCTACAACTCGAAGGCGGGCTGGCGGCACGCCTGGGTTCGGCGCTGAGCCTGCATGCAGGCCTGCAATACAGCACCAACCTGGACAGCCGCCAGCAGCAGGCCAGCGGTGTGAACCTGGGCCTGCGCTGGCAGTTCTAGCGCCGCGCCGCCAGCAACCCAAGCCCCGCGCAACCCAGCAGCGAAGCACTGACCCGGTTGAACACACGCCGTGGCCCAGGGCGTTCGAACCAGCGCTGCAGATAAGCGCCGAGCCCGGCATAGATGGCGATGGCCGCCCACTCCAGCAACAGGAACAACACCCCCAGCTGCAGGAACTGCTCGCTGACCGGCATGTTGCCGCCCACCGTCACGAACTGCGGCAAAAAGGCGGTGAAGATAAGAATCGCCTTAGGATTGCCGGCAGCCACCCAAAACTCCTGGCGCGCCAGCTTCCAGGTGCCATGCGGCTGCTCGCCCGCCACCCGCGCCTCGCCCACCGGCGCGCGCCACAGCTGCCAGGCGATATAGAACAGGTAACCGGCGCCGAGCACCTTGATCGCCAGGAACAGGTATTCACTGGTATGCAGCACCACCGCCAGGCCCATGGCCGCCAGCGCGATCATGCCGCTGAACGCCAGCAGCCGGCCGGCCCCGGCCACGCAGGCGATGCGCAAGCCATAGCGGCTGGCATTGTGCAGCGACAACAGGTTGTTGGGCCCCGGCGCCATGTTCAGGGCGAAACAGGCGGGGATAAACAGCAGCAGGCTCGACAGGTCCATTCTTGTTCTCCTTCAAGGACCGCAGCAGGGTCGCGCCCGGCCTGCCCGCACGTCAAGCACAGTGATACGGCGAATGGCCGGAACAGTCAGCAGTGAGTAGACTGCCTGCTCCCACACAATGAACTTGCACGCCCGTTGTAGGAGCGGCCTTGTGTCGCGAAAGGGCCGCAAAGCGGCCCCAGCGTTACCACATAGATTGCCGGGGCCGCTGCGCAGCCCTTTCCGGCCGGTCCGGCGCCCCGGCAAGGCCGCTCCTACAGAAAAGCTGCGCAAGACAGTTGCTTCCATGTGACAACCAGGTGGCCTGCCATGCCCTTCCCCCGCAGTGAAATCTGGCATGACCCGGCGCTGCCCTTCGTCGAAAGCCGTCGCGCCTGCCATAGCCGCGCCTGTTACAAAGCACACAGCCACCCGAGCTTCTCCATCGGCGCGGTGGATGTCGGCTACAGCCACTTCACCGGCGCAGGCCAAGGTGTGGTGCGGCTGACGCCCGGCACTTTGGTGCTGGTGCCGGCGCAACGGGTGCATGCCTGCAACCCCGAACCTGGCAAAGCCTGGAGCTACCAGATGCTGCACCTGGACGCCGACTGGCTGCGCTGTCTGCGCCTGGAGTCCGGTGTGGCGGCAGGTGAGCCGCTGGCCCCGGCGCGCATCACCCGCTCGCCAGCGCTGTACCGGCAGTTCTGCGCGCTGAACGACCTGCTGTTCTCGAAGGTTTCGCCACTGGAGAAGGAAGCGGCGCTGGTGGCATTCATCGGTGACCATGACTTCAGCACCTTGCCCACCTTGCCACCGGCCCCGGCGCTAGCCCCGTCGATGTTGAGTGAACTGGTCGCCTGTCTCGACGAGCAGGGCTTGGCCGAACTCAGCCTCGACCGCTTGGCCCGGCAAGCCGGGCTGGGTCGCTATCAACTGATCCGCGCGTTCGCCGCGGCCACCGGGATGACCCCGCACAGCTACCTGCTCAATGCCCGGGTCAACCAGGCGCGGTTGCTGCTGCGCCAGGGCTGTGCGCTGGCGGAGGTCGCCTATCGGCTGGGGTTCGCCGACCAGAGCCACTTCCAGCGGGTGTTCAAGGCCCACGCCGGGGTGACGCCCGGGGCCTACCGCGGCGGCTTGCAATAATCTTCAATACGCCCGGCCGGCGCCTGCACAGACTGTGGTTTTCCCACACGGAAACCCGCTTGATGGAACAGTTCCTGCTCGTCGCCACCGCCCATTTTCTTGCCCTGCTCTCGCCTGGCCCGGACTTTTTCCTGGTGGCCCGCACCTCGGCCAACGCAGGTTGGCGAGTAGCCAGTGGCGCCTGCCTGGGCATCGCCCTGGCCAACGGCGTGTTCATCGGCGCAGCGTTCGCCGGGGTGGCGGTGCTGCACGCGGGCAGCGCGATGTTCGTGGCCCTGCAACTGGCCGGTTGCGCCTACCTGCTGCACATCGGTGTTTTGTTCTTGCGCCATGCCGGGCACAGCAGTTTGACACCTGCCGCAACAACCACCGGGCAGGCGGCCAGGGGTTGGCTGGGCAGTTTGGGCATGGGCTTCGCCTCAGGCATCCTCAACCCGAAGAACGCGCTGTTCTACGCCAGCCTGGCGAGCATGATCGGCAGCAGCAGCGTCCTGCTGAAAGGGCTGTACGCCGGCTGGATGTTCACTGCGGTGCTGGCCTGGGACCTGCTGGTGGCGCTGGCTATTGGCAATCGTCGGGTACTGCGCCGCTTTGCCCAAGCCCTGCCCTGGCTGGAGCGGGCCTCGGGGGTGATGCTGATGGCCCTTGCCGTCGGTGTGCTGGTTCATCTGGCGTGGGGCTGACCACCTCAAGCGTGGCGAGGTCCAGCAAGCTGAAGCAGCCACTGCTCCAACCGCCGGTATCCAGGTGCCAGACATTGCCCAGCACCTTGACCTTGAGCACCGGCGTATGCCCGACCAGCAGCGCGCGCAGCCCTTCGACCCTGGCGTCGTCGCCTTCCTTCAGGCGCCGCCGTGACCATTGGCACACTTCACGTATGCGCGGATCGTCGTCATCCAACAGGCTCGCGCGTAAATCTTCCCAGTTCGCGAAGGGGCTGTCGGCGTGCAGCAGGCCGATCGGTCCGTCATGGCTCTGCACTTCCAGGGCGATAGGCATTTCAAGGAAGGCATCGACAAAAGGCCGCTGCTGATCCTCTGGCAAGTCGAGGAACCAGCCACCGCCCGCCGCGCGGTACATGTCCAGGTCAAGCCGGCCACCGCGGAGGTAATTTATCGCCAGGCTTTCGTGGTTGCCCTGCACCGCGTGGAACCAGGGCTGGCTCAGCCAGTCGAGTGCCTGCGCACTGTGCGGCCCGCGGTCGACCAGGTCGCCGACACTGAACAGACGGTCGATCGCCGGGTTGAAGCCCACGCCATCCAGGCACTGTTGCAAGCGCTGGAAGTGCCCGTGGATATCCCCCACGGCCAGGTCGCGCCCGCGGGTGTTGACGGCTATCCGCCTGAAGCGGCTCATTGCATCGTTCCTCTGCTACGGCCTCGGCACCGGCGTAAAATGGTCAGGCAAGCTACCCACACCCGGAGATGCATCATGCGTACCACCCTGGCCTGTGCCGTACTGATGGTGCTGGCATTTGACAGCATGGCACAGGGCTCCCCGACCGCCCAGGTCGAGGTGCGTTTCGATCACCCGGAAAACTTCCGCGATGCCAGCCTCGACAGCCAAGGTTATGAGCGTGGCGCCGACCCGCAGGTGATCAAGGCGTTGACCGAACATTTGCGCAAGCTCGGCCAGCGTTACCTGCAACCTGGCCAGCAACTGGTGATCGACATCCGCGACATCGACCTGGCCGGGCGTTACGAGCCCTGGCACAGCCAGGCCTACGATGTGCGCTTCATGCGGGAAATCACCTGGCCGAGCATCGACCTCAGCTACACCCTGAGCCAGCCCGGCCAGCCTGCGCGCCAGGCGGCGGAGCACCTCAGCGACAAGATGTACCTGAGCCGCCCGGGGCGCCAAGGCAGCAGCGACCGCCTGTTTGCCGAGAAGGCCATGCTCAGCGACTGGTTCCGCCAGCGCTTTGCCCTGCCGCCGCACGCCTGAGCCTCAACCGCGCAGGCGGCGCAGGGCGATCGGTGCAATCAGCCGGTGAAACGGTGCCACCGGCAACATGTACAGGCGGCCCAGCAGGTTGTGGGTGCGCACCACGGTGCTCACCAGCACCTGGCACTGGCCGTCGGCGGCCGGGCGGCGGCTCAGCGCAATGTACACATCCAGGTGGCGGTCGCGGTCAACCAGCAGCACTTCTTCCTCGGTATTGGCCAGCAAGGTGAAGATGCCCACGCGCTCGCCGGGCTGGTAGCTGGCGGCCGGGCGTGCGGGGTCGATGGCCGTGAGCCGGCCCAGGTCCTTGAGGCCGACCAGCGCCACCAGGCGGTTGCGCAGCACCATCAGCGCATCGATCCAGCCGGGCATGCCGGCCATCAGCCGCAGGAACAGCGCCATGGCTGGTTGTGCCGGTTGCGCCAGGCTGATCGCCCGGCAATGGCGGAACCCGGCCTGGGCGGCGTGGGCGCTGATCAACGAGTCGCTTGGAATGGTCATGGTGTAAGTCATCAGGGCTTTCCGTCCTTGGAATCAGCACCTTCGTGCTGGCGAAGGCGATCTGCCCGATAGTATCCTGCGCGCCCGAACCGACGCCAAGGATGGATGCATTCTTGAACACCTGTACCACGCCCGAAGTACCCGCCGCATGAAGTACCTGTTACTGACGCTGGCCAGCTATGCCACCAGCTATTACCTGGTGGGGCTGTTGATCCAGGGCGGGCTGGCAAACATCGCCGAAGACCTGCGTCATCGCCCGGACGCACCGCCGCCAGGCCAGTACCTGCGCGAAGTCGAGCAGCATGCCCGGCGCGCCCATCGCCATTACGCCCTATTCAGTGGCAGCCTGTTGGCCCTGTTGCTGGCGTTGCTGTGTGCCTGGCTGAGTTGACGGCGGTTACTGGAAATCCAGCGCCAGGCTCTGGCGCCCTTCCAGTGCCAGCAGGTACTGCTTGGCCGGCAAGCCGCCGGCGAAGCCAGTCAGGCTCCCCGAAGCACCAATTACCCGGTGGCACGGGGCGATGATCGAGATCGGGTTACGCCCGTTGGCCGTCCCCACCGCCCGCACTGCGTCGGGGTTGCCGATCTGCCGGGCGATATCGCTGTAACTGCGGGTCTCGCCGAAGGGGATGCTCAGCAACGCCGCCCATACCTGACGCTGGAATTCGGTGCCGGCAAAATCCAGCGCCAGGTCGAAGGTGCGGCGGTTGCCTGCGAAGTATTCACCGAGCTGGCGGGCCGTTTCGCGCAACACCGGGTGCTGGTCGTCGCGCTGCAGTTCGCCCAGGCGCACCCGGTTGGCCCGCTCCTGCTCCCACAGCACTGCGGCCAGGCATGCACCACGGGCCACCAGCGTCAACGTGCCGACGGGCGAGTGCATCAAGGTAAAGGCGCAGGGCATGGCAGGCTCCGGTCAGGTCACAGTCTGCGCACTCTACCCACCGCACCGCTTGTGCGCATCCGCTTTCTTGCCATGCCCCTGGGCCAGCCCGGCCCTAGGTCCGCGCGCACATCTGGGCGGCATCGAGCAAACGCCCATGGTCATACCAGGCATCACGCTGGTAGGCGGAGTATTGATGCTGCCCGCCGGAGCCTGTGACCTTGACCAGGCCATCGGCCTTGCTCGGGTCGGTGCTCTCGACGAACAGCTCGAGGGCGTCCTGGTTCTGCACCGTATAGGTTTTCGCCGTGTCGGGCAGTTCGGATTTCACGCAGCGCAGGTAGTCCGGCGGGCTTTTCGCGGTCGAGCCAAAAGTATTGTCGTGACTGGCGCGCAGGTCAGGGTCATGGGCACAACCTGCCAGCAGCAGCCCGGCGGCCAGCGCCACCAGCGGTTTCATCGAGCGCTTCATACAACCTCCGATCACCCCATCAGGAAACCCTGGACAGTGACGGACAGCAACCACCCTTTTTAATAGTCAGCTTACGATTGGAAAGGTTAGCCCCGCCCCACCGGGCTGTTATGCCGGTTTGCTATGGGCGCCAGACGCTGCGTGCATGTCGCCGACACAGCTAAACCCGCTGGTCGGGCATGGACCACACTGTGCGCAAACAGGCGCCTACTGGTGCTCGGGCCTTGTCACCCGATGTTGAACACGCCAATCGAGGTGTGCCGCCATGAAGCGCATCAACAAGCTCATCCAGCAGCGCCGTCATCAACTGCACGTGCACCTGCCGCCGAGTGGACTGGAAGCCGCCCCTTTTACACCTGCGGTCAGCGCATGCGCGCGATGGTTGCCAAGCCTGGACACCGAAATTCAGCCGAGGACGCCGCCGCACACCGGCGTCATGACCTTGCGTACCGCGACTTTGGCCAGATCGTAGCTGGATGCCCCGGTACCTGGCCGCTACAGTGCGGGACGCTGGCAGCGGCCAGATCACTGACAAGGAGGTTGCTGATGTTGTCGAAGCTTTTGGTGACGGTGGGTATCGTCTTCTACGCGGTCGTGGTGCCGATTCTTGAAATCAACGATACCCACGTGTTCAACCAGGCCTGGGCGCCACACGCCCGGCTGCACGAGACCTGGCAGCTGTTCACCAATACCGCGCTGGGTGCCTTCAGCGTGTGGCTGGTCTGGGGCAGGAACGATCTGCGGCTGGCGAGCTTGCTGACCTTGTTCGTCACGGGCGGTTTCCTGCTGGCCTATTGGTTGCGGGACGGCTACGGCGGGTCGATGGTGCTCAGCGACGGCTCCGAGAAGATGATCATGGGGGTCAATCTGGGCCTTGTCGCTTACACGCTGGCCATACTGCTGGCGGGTATTGCAGTGGCCATTGATCGACGTGCTCGAGGGGGCCGCCAACAGGCGTCATGAATGGATGCAGGCCCTTGGCCCGAACTGCTGACCTGGGCGCGCTCCTCGACGCAGAGGACGCTGTCTGCGACCTTTCTAGCCTGCTTTGCCACCGTCGCGCGGGTGGCCACGGCGCAGTTTTATTTTTCATATCAGTGCATCCAATCCGGTCGCTGGCGGGTATTGCTCAATGGGCGGCCTTTGACTGCCCAGCCAAATGACCTGTCAGGAGCACTGCCCATGAACCTCAAATCCTCCGCCTGCCTGCTCGCCTGCGGCCTCGCCTTGGCGCTGCAGCCCGCACACGCCCAGTCCGCGCTGCCAGACGCGGTCAAGGTCCCCGATGGCCATAGCGTCATGCTCGAGACCGTCGGCGTCGGCGAGATCACCTACGAGTGCCGTGACAAGGCCAACACCCCCGGCCAGACCGAATGGACCTTCGTTGGCCCCAAGGCCGTGCTCAATGACCGTGCCGGCAAACCGGTGGGCGACTACTTCGGCCCACCCGCCACCTGGCAGGCCAAGGATGGCTCGAAAGTCACCGGCACCCAGCTGGCAGTGGCGCCGGCGGACAAGGGCGCCCTGCCCTATCAACTGGTCAAGGCCAACCCGGCCGAAGGCAAAGGCGCCATGCAGGGAGTCAGCTATATCCAGCGCCTGGCCACCCGCGGTGGCGTGGCGCCGGCAAGCGGCTGCACGGCACAGAACAAAGGTGCCAGGCAAGTCGTCCAGTACCAGGCCGACTATGTGTTCTGGACCGCCAAGTAAAGCGCTCTTGAGCAGACACCTCGCAATCGTTCATCTACGCTCGTTGGCAAGCCCCCGGCTGGATAGCCGGGGTACCTTGCATGACACAAGGAAGCCGCACACGTTGAACTCGCCTGTCGCCCCCTTCGACTTCCACCGCTGCCTGGAGGCCTGTGCACAGGGCGACCGCCGCGCCCTGCAGGCGCTCTACGATTGCGAAGGCGCACGCCTGCTGGGCGTTGCCCGGCGCATCGCGCGTGACGACGCCAGCGCCGAAGACATCGTCCACGATGCGATGATCCGCATCTGGACCCGCGCCGCCAGCTTCGACCCGGCGCGCGGCTCGGCTCGGGGCTGGATCTACAGCATCACCCGCCACCTGGCACTGAATTCGATCCGCGATACCCGCCGAGAAACCGTGCTGGACGAAGCCGATATCGATGCGGCGCCTGCATTGCATGGGGGCCTTGATGACATTGACCTCTGGTCAGGCTCGGCGAAAATCTACCATTGCCTCGAACAACTACAACCCGCACCGCAGCGCTGCATCCTGCACGCCTATGTGGACGGCTGCAGCCATGCCGAAATCGCCGGGCTGTTGGGTGCGCCATTGGGTACCGTCAAGGCCTGGATCAAGCGCAGCCTCAAGGCGTTGCGGGAGTGCCTGGAATGAAGCCGGATACTGCCGAAGAATTGGACACCCTTGCTGGCGAGTTCGTACTAGGGACCTTGTCGCCGGCGCAACACGCCGCAATGACCGAGCGTTTGAGCCGCGATCCGTCCTTGCGCGCCGCCGTGGATGCCTGGGAGGCACGCTTGCTGGAGCTGACCGCGCTGGCTGAGCCACAGCCGCCGAGTGCCCGCCTGTGGGGGCGTATCCAGCGCAGCCTGAACGAACTGGCCCCCCCTTCCACCCAACAGCGTGCCCGCGGCTGGCAACGCCTCGGCCTGTGGCAGGGGTTTAGTGCCGTGGGGCTTGCTGCAAGCGTGCTGCTGGCGTTTGCCCTGTTGACGAGACCTGCGCCCAGCACTCAATTCGTGGTGGTGCTGGTGGCGCCGAGCAGCCAGGCCGCCGGCTGGGTGGTGCAGGCCAGTGACAGCCGCATGATCGAGCTGATCCCGCTGGGCCAGGATGCGGTCCCCGAAGGCATGGCCCTGCAGTTCTGGACCAAGGGCGAGCAGTGGCGCGCACCGGTTTCGCTGGGCCTGGTCAAACCCGGTGAACCCTATCGAGTCCCGCTGCAGAGCCTGCCACCGCTGGAGGCAAACCAGTTGTTCGAGCTGACCCTGGAAAAAGCCGGCGGCTCGCCTACCGGGTTGCCGACGGGGCCGGTGAAGTTCATTGGCCGCGCGGTGAAAGTGATATGACTGCGTAGCAAATGCATGTGCTTGCAGCTGCAAAGCCAGAGATGAAGCAGTTGACGGAGGAAGGAGCAATTCTCGCGATGCAAGGGCAACTCGGTCTTCGCACTTGAAGCTCGATATCCTCACCTGGGTCGCTGTCAGCAGATGGCGGTAGGGTTATCACGGTTCCAAAAGCCAAATCGTATGCGCGGCATACCTACCCCCACCCGCCAGCAACGAACGTTTTTGCCCGGAGCACTCCCCAGACCAATGCCCCAATCATTGATTCATTGGGTCTGGAGCTATAGCTCTCTTCAACAATTCGGTCCCCGGTTTTGGCGTACACCCCGATAAAGAGCTGTGTTTCGCCTGTCCGCGAAAGTCGGGTTTGCACGTCGATACTCCTGCCGTCATCAAGGGTTTCCTCGTGATGACGAAGGTGAAGCGCTGGGTCTACCCAGGCCCGGAATTTCTCGCCGCGAAATCTCATATTTACCTCCTCTAATGACTCCAGTAGGCGCGCTAAAGAGAGAGATAGATATCCATTTCACTTAAATGCGACCGGTGGAAAATGTTCGGCGCTACTCCTTGCTGATAGAAATCAGCGGGACAGTGCCAGTAGAAAACCGAGCCCAATCACTGGGACGGAGATTGAAATAGCAAGAAGCCCAGCGCAGGGCTGAGCTTCGAGTTAGCAATCACCATGAACAGAGCCACTGCAATATTCCTTATTTCCTTATCTCGGCTGTGGAAAGCGAGGAAACAGGGAGACTGCCCCGGAAAATACAGGCACTCAAGACCTACACAGGGCGCCCCGCCCCATCCGTTCGGGCAAATAGTTCACAGGGCGCTCTGCGGTGGTGATGACGGCGTTTGATTAGTACCGGCGATACTCGTGGCCACCACGATCCTCATCGTAGTAATGCCGGTGATGCCTTCCATCGTGCCAATACGGCCAGCATCCGCTCAATAGCACCACCGCTGACAGTATTGCGACCCAAGCAGCTTTTCGTTTCATTTGAATGTCTCCGGCCAGGCGAAGCCAGGCCTTGCATAGTTTTGACCTCCGAAAAATTGCAGGTTCAAACATTGCCGCTCCACTCATCCCCTCACACGCGACCAACCTGGAAGACGCCGTGGGCCCCTATCGCCAAGCCCTGGCACCGACCTGCCGCGGCGGCGTGGAGACCAACATGAATTCAAAAAGGAAGAAGCCCGGCGATGAACACGCCGGGCAGGAACAAGCCGTTGCCCAGGAAATGGACAAGGTAACGGAGGAAAGGATGGCTGAACTACTGGGGATCACGCTACGAGCGCTCCAGACACGACGCCAGCGCATCATTGTCGACCGCCAACCAGCAGACCGGACGAAGACGAAATATCACCGAGTGGTGTTGCTGAATGATCGAGCGCTCAATGCCATACGACAGGCGCAGCGCCTGGCCTACTTGAGGAGGATGGCTTCAAAGTCGGCCTACCCTACAAGCCCATTTGTGTTCCAGCCGAGCAAAGGTGGGCTGTGGATCAACGAACCAAGTGTTACAATCCGCCACTTCAAATCAGCGCTCAAGGCGCTGGACATCCGTGAACGCCGGCAGTACGACACCCGCCACACCTACGCAACCATGTGCCTGATGGCTGGGATGAACCGAAGCGTTCATCGCGAACCAGCTCGGCCATAGCGTCGAGATGTTGCTCTCTACCTACGCGAAATGGTTCAGCTCCTCCTCGGACTGGAGGGAGCTGGAGAAGCTGCCGCCCCGAGTCGAATTGGCCCAAGATTGGCCCAAAACTGACGAGAGGGCCTAAATACACCTCTGGAACCCCCGCAGGACAAGCACTTGATTTCTACCGCTAACATCACCATGCGCTATACAATGGGGTTTAGCGGGTGGTGATGTGTTGATTTTGCTGGGCGAAACACCCCTCCCATCCCCTCAGAAACGCACCAGTTGGTTCGCGAATTGGTCCGATGTCCTGCTATCGGACCCCATGCCAATTACGCATAACCTTGCTTTGAGGCCGGCCTGCCAGAGGCCACTACCCCAGCGTCGAGGGTGCAAGCAAAGTCCGAGAAACGACGCCCGGTCAATGGGTGGGGTTACCAGGTTCGCCAACTACCAAGACTTGGAAATCTGTGATCGCCTGGTAAAGCGAGTCCGCCAAGAGCCAAAGCCTGCGTACTTCCTCAATAGGAGCTCCACCTTTGGCCGCGTCCCTGTAGGCCCGAAAAGCCGCCAGTGCCTCCAGCAGCAGGAGATTGCCGGCAAGCACCGGGCATTCGATGGTCCTCTCCATATCTCGCTCCCATCATCTGACGAGGGCAGTATAGGAGGCCTCGCAGGCCTTTAGCCGTCAAAGCAGAGCCCTGCCAGTAGTATCCAGTCAATGAGACCTATAGTCAGGCCCGCCGAGCACCCGCAACTGGTAGTCGTTTATGGATTGGAACAGCGATTCGGCAATGGTCTTCAGACGCTCAACCTCTTCAGGCGGCGCGCCAGTATCCTTTGCTCCCTGGTAGCGCTTCATGGCCTCTATCGCATCGGAGAAGGCCTGGTGATCCGGAAGAAGAACTTTCGTCATATCTCGCTTCACGAATCACTCCCCCAGGCATCAATGCAGGATGTGCGGAGCTTTACTGCGGGTGATGAGTTGGTGGTCAGTCACCAATCGATAGCGCAAATCCGCGACTACCCTGAAGAGTTCGATCTCTTCAGGCGATGCACCGTCTGCCTCGGCTTGCCGCAGGCGGCGCTGCGCATCGATCGCTTTCTGAATCAGTTCCTCTCCAGCTTCAGCCAGTCCTTCGATGGTTCGCTTCATGGCACTACCCTGGCAGCTCGACTAGAGCAGTATAGGAGGCCCTAGGACGACGATGAGACTCAAAGGGCTGCGATGACTGCAATCGACCCTTTGCAGCCATTCGAGGTACCAAACCAAGAGCGACTCAAGAATCACATCCGCACGTGAGCGATTGTCATTGATCTTGACCCGTCGTTGCCCCCCCCTAAAATAGCGACCCCAAATCAAGGAACGATTTCATGATCACCTGTCATGTCCTGTACATCATCGACCCCTATCAGGACTTCGAAGCGTTGTTGCCGTGGAACTGTAAGCCAGTAATGCCACGGTAAACTAAGACCTCACCTTGAAGGCAGGTGGGGTTGATAAATTGGTTCGATTTTTCAAGTAAGGACACAAGCATGACCAAGTACAAACTCATCCTGCTCCTGCTGGCGACTGCGGGAATGGCGGGCTGTGTAACCACCGAGCAGATGCCGGACGGGACCACCAAGATTCGCTTTTCGGACGAGGCTGTCAATTCGCTGACCTCGATGATGCCTAATGCCCTTGTCACCGGGGTTGCGGGTGGTGCAGGTGGGGGGGCGGTCAACCTTATCCCCACTATAAGCCCGCTGGGGACCGGTGAGCCACTGTACCTCAATGGGCAGTTCGAGCTGCAATGCGCATCCGCTTTGCTTTACAGCGCAAAGTCTGGTCAGCCGCTGGAGGCGCAGATTAGTAATAAATGCCGCTCCAGCTACTTCTTGCGCCAGGAGCAGCTCAGGATGGCGGGCAAGCCCTATGATCGAGGGGCGCCAGCTTATGAGCCGTCCAATCCGCCAAATGAATACTGGGCCAAAGTGGTGGGTCGTACGGTAAGCCAGTTGGCGGCTACGGATAAGTTCACTGCGCGGTTTGCCGGGTATCCGCGGATCGAGAACGGTGGCGGTATCACGATTGCCGTACGTTTGCTGGGGGAAACCCAAGGGACTTACGCTGCATTGGCGACCACGCCAGCGCGTACGCCGGTTGTTCTGGATGATGCGCAGTTCGAGCTGGGGATGCGCCAGCGTGCGGCTAGTGTCAGCAACCAGGTCGTGGATGCTATCGCGTGCGATGCGGTGCTTGCATACAGCAAGACCGTGGACAAGGGGCCTAGGCCATCGAGCATTTATGCCAGTGCATACACGCGGTATGAGGTGTTGTTCACGGTTGCATCCATGGGGTGCAAGGACAGCACCCGGCAGTTCAAGACTGCTTCGCGATAGCGCGTGAATTCACCTGCTTTTGTCGGTTTTGTGCCTGCATTTTTGGCTAGGGGTTCATGTTCCAGATGTCGTCTGCGGCTGACTCGATGATCCCTGTGGTGGGTATATCGGCAGCGTTCAGCCAGTCTTGGCTGACGTCAGCCTGCTGTGCGGCACGTTCGTGGGCAAACTCGCGAGCCAGGATGGAGCCCTCGACCGACGTTACGAGCGCTGGGTAAGCCTGGCCACACTCGCCCAGCAAGGGCTGCATGTGTTCAACTGCACTTTGTCGGCATTCATTTTCATGAGCTGAACTGCTCTGGAGCCCTTCATGCAAGATGATGAAAATACCTGCCACGACTTAGGTGCCGAGATGGAATTGCCGGATGGCGTTTTTCCGCCGATGTCTGGCTATACCCACGAAGATCTGTCTGCGGTTGCCCAGATTGCTACCCAGGCTTTCCTGGAAACACAGGGCGTTGACCCTGGCCTGATTCGCGAAACCATCATTTCACTGGTCTCTCATCTGTACGCCAAGTTCGAAGAGCAGGGTGTCGAGTTCCAGATCGCGACGTGGTATCAGAAACCGTATGACAACCTGGACAGGCGTAAGCGCAGCGTCACCAGCATGGCTGAAGAGTTCGGAGTGCTTGCACTGCATGCCTCGGCGGACGCTTTGCGAGGATCGCCACTCATGACCAGGGGGCGTGCGTTCTGGGAACCACTCATCGACCAGGCCGGGTTTGCAATACGTGATCACATTCTGAAGTTGAATGCGGACTGATCCGACGTATGTTCATAGGGAAATGGCATGAATGATTCATTGCACGTCACGGTGCACTTTGATGGTACTGGCAGCAACAAGGACATGGCCAGCCCAAGGCTACCCACACCAATGTTGCCCGATTCC
Organism: Pseudomonas sp. TWI923; assembly: GCF_039673365.1. Lineage (NCBI taxonomy): Bacteria > Pseudomonadati > Pseudomonadota > Gammaproteobacteria > Pseudomonadales > Pseudomonadaceae > Pseudomonas > Pseudomonas sp. TWI923. Next base: position 22,978 of record NZ_JBDJLM010000005.1, read on the forward strand.
GAGCGCTGTACGACGCTGACATTCATCCGCCACCCTGTGCCAGACTTCGCCGGTGGGCATGCTAACGACAGGCGGATCAAAGGAGGTGGCAGATGGATCACAACTGGGGTGCGGGCAGGCGCGGTGGCGGCCTGGATGGCGGTTATACCGGGTCGCTGGACCATGCGATCTCCAACTTGCATGTCGGGCGCAGCCAGGGGCAGCGAGAAGGGCGCAAGGAGGGCTTCGATGAAGGGCATTCCCACGGCTACTCGCAAGGCTGGGATGCGGGAGCGGCGTGCGCCAATGAAAAATTGGAGCCGCTGAGGGGGCATCTACGGCAGTATTTCGAGGAGGCAGTGCAGCTCAGGGCCGTTGTAGAGCGCCAGGAGACAATGATTGACCTGATGTACCAACAACTCTCCCAAGTCGCGAAAGCGGGCAAGCGCGCCGAGGGCGGACAGACGACTGGAATGTCAAAAGCGTTTGAGGCGTTGCAGAGCACCAATGACCTGTTGCAGGCAAGGGTTGAGGTCATGGATGAGCATTATGCAGCAGCGCTCGAGCAATCCAGGCTTCGAGGCCAGCAGTACAAGCGCAGCTTGGTGTTCATGCAGGCAGTGCAAGGGGTTCTTGAAGAACTTGTCGCCAACGATACCCCCGAGGCACTGCACATCCGGCAGCGTTTTGTTGAGCGTTACCAGGATCAGGTTGCCCAGGGTTTACGAAGCGGGGATATCCAGATAGCCCCGGAACTGGACGAGGTGTTCCAGAAACTATTGCCCGAAACCCAGCAATTCATTTTAAGGATGCAGCATTCCGTCGCCCCGGGGCAGGATGCTGACGGCCCCTAACCAATGCTTTAGGCCCTCAGGCAGGGGCAGCACTTATCGAGGGTCTTCGGGCGCCTGACACGTGCCTTCTATCACGCCGTGCCGCGGCGTGGAGAAATCATGTTGGTGATTTGGTGCTGTATTGTAGCCTCTGTTAAATGTCCGCAATGGGTCGAAAGCAGCCAATCGTGACTGACCGCAATCGACCCAAAGTGGCCACCTCCGCAATTCATGCTTTGGTCTCGATGGCTATCAAGTGAATCACCGGAGGAATGCCACTGATGCGCTTGTGTGACCGCCATGGCCCAGCATGGATTCTCACAAGATCGGCGGCACATAGACAACTTGGTCGCGCCCTCGCTGTTTGGCTGCGTAAAGTGCGCTGTCGGCGCGCCGTAGAGCATCATCCATCTGCTCACTATCGGCGACTAAAGTACATCCTACACTGAGGCTCACCCTCAGCGGACAGCTGGAAAGTTGAATCGGTCTGCTGCCAACGAGCAGGCGCACGCGCTCTGCGATCCGCACCAGCTCGTCACCATCCTTTACCCGCAGCAATGCGACGAATTCCTCGCCGCCCTGGCGTACCAGCAAATCCTCCGGGCGAAGGGCAGCTCGCAGACGACGCGCACACTCGCAAAGCACCTGGTCACCGTCAGCATGACCGTACTTGTCGTTTACAGACTTGAAGTGGTCAAGGTCCGCATACAGAGCACCCAACGGCAGACCTTTCTCTTTCGCCAAACGCCGTTCACGATCCTGGAAGGCGGTCAATGCGCCGCGGTTCCATAGCTGTGTTAGCGGATCAAGCAAGGCCTTGCGTTGCTCACGGTCCATTTCAAGCCGTAAGTCGTGGTTGGCCTGTATTAAGCTGCGCAGCTGTAGATAACCCTCTGCGAGCGTGGCCAAGTCTCTAAAGTTGGCCTGCTGGGCCTCGCTTAGCAGGCGTGGGCGAGGGTCAAACATGCATAACGTTCCGATCGCTTTGCCGTTTCCAGCACGCAAGGGATGACCGGCGTAGAAGCGGATGTAGGGTGCGCCAAGTACCAGCGGATTGTCGGCGAACCGCGAATCGCACTCGGCGTCTACCACCAGAAGGGTGTCGTCACCCAGAATGGTGTAGCCGCAGAAGGACACATTGCGCGGAGTCTCATTTACGTCTAGCCCAATCCTGGCCTTAAACCATTGCCGATCGTGATCAATCAGGCTGATCAGCACAGTATCCACCTGCGCCACTTCTTGAGTGAGCCGCACCAGAGTATCGAGGTAATGCTCAGCCGGTGTATCCAGCACATTCATTTCATCGAGGGTACGCTGGCGCAACGGTTCGTCAGTCGGTATGGGACAAGCCGGCATGTCTTTTCTCCAGTCCATGGGGGTAGCGTCTCCAAAAGCTAAGGTTTGGCGCCGAGACTGAATTTACTCTAGACAGTTGAAGGGATAAGGTCGAAACCATCAGTCGCTAAGGGTTGCTCATGGGTGTTTTGGCCTCCTCACGGCAGGCAGAACGCTATGACCATCGTTGCCGCTGCAAGATTACCGGTATCGCGAGAGCGCCGTGCAGCCTGTGGGAACTGGCTACTTGTGCGGCTCAACAGCGGCTATGGGTCGACAGCGGCAGTCGCCGTTTAGCGCACAAGAACATTGTGCTCGCGCTCACACTGCTGCCCTGCTATTCGGGCGCGGTCATATGCTTTCGCCAATTCTCGATTCGTGTCGACAGACCTGTCGAGCAGGTCGGAGAGCACCATGGCGGCGCGGCTGGCTGTCTGGCCTCTGGCGATAGCGGCGGTATCCGTGCCGGGGCAACTGACGGCGGCGGCGAGCTGGGTGGCGTCACCGCGCAGCCGCTGGCCAGCAGCATCAACGCTGGCAGCACCAGCATCAGCAATCGTTCGTTGTTCCTGCGCATGCGCCCTCACCTCTTCCCGCGCCTCGGCGCGTCGTTGTTCTTCCTGCCGGGCTTCGCGCTCGCCCAACACCTCAGCCAGGCGATCGCCGCTGTCGCGCTCGGCAGAAGTCTGTCCAGCCTCAGCCCGCTCGACAGACCGGCCGTGCTCGTAGGCGCCCCAGTAGGACGCCACCACCAGAAGCAGCGCGATGACGCGCATGCCCCAGCCGTTCACGCCAGCACCTTCAGCGCCAAGTCATACAGCGCCTTGCGTTCTGCGGCGCCATGCGGCACCCGGCCAGGCTGGCCGGTGTTGATCAAGCTGCCGATATCCTGGATGCGGCCGGCGTCGGCCAGTTCGTTCAGGCCGTGCTTCGCCCACCACCAGGCGGCCGACTGGGCGGCGTGCTCGGCCTGCTCGAGCAGTTCGGGCTGATCCTCCAGCGGAAGGCCCAGGCCGGTACCGGCGGCGCGGTAGTTCGAGCGGCCGGTAAGCTGGATCAGGCCGCGCCCCTTGAATCGCCACCCATCGCCTGAGGCCTCGGCGCCGTTACCCATGCGACCGCCGTACACCTTGTTGGCGATCTTCTCGGGCTGGCGGGCATATGCGCCTGCAGTCTGAGGGGTGAATCGGCTTGGCCAGGTGCGCACCAGGGCCTCGGCGCTGTAGTTCAGGTTCTCGACGAGGCTACGCAGCTGGCCAGACTCGTGGCCAACCTGAGCCAGGAACGCGGCCATGCGCACGCGACTGTCGATCTTCCAGCGCAGTGCGGCGCGGTTCAGCGCAGGCAAAAAAATGCCCGCTACTGGGCGGGCTTTGGGAAGAATCTGCAGCAATTGCTGCTCGGTAAGTGGTGTCATGCTCTCTCCAGGCAAGAAAAAGCCCCGACAGTGCGGGGCTTCATTGGGTTTGTTCTGCGATCCAGGGCGGTGCCACGGGGCGCTGCGCGCTGTCGGGAAAGGCTACGGACTGGGGCCAGTCGCGCAGCTGCTGCATGTACTCCAGCAGCTCGGCGAACTGCTCGGGCGTCAGCGTAGTGGCTGCGCCAAGCTCCAGCTGGTCGCGGTGGCGATCACGCAGCCAGATCAGTGCCGACAGCTCGGCGTCACGCCACTGTCGTTCGCTGTCAGCCGGCAGGGACTGCGCCGCTGTCACCCGCTCAATGTGCGCCTGCACCTCGGCATTGCTCATCAAGACCAGGTCGGACAAAATGAACGCATCTTGCGAACCGTTCGCCGCATACGCGTAAGGCAGCTCTGTGCTGTCCGGCCTTTTGTAATACTTCATGCCCATGTTCATGTACGCACCTCGTTCCAGCGCACCAGCGTGCCGCCGGACACGCTGTAAGACTCTCCATGCAGCACTGGCAAAGAATGCGTGCCAGTGACGCCGCCTGTGCCGTTGTTTGCGATGTAGCTACGCTGCTCGCTGCCTACGGTGACCGTCGAAGACACCCCTTGCAGCATACTGACAGCGATCTGAAGCCAGATGGTGCGACCCGTCGTGTTCGTATACGTCGTGCCCATCAAGCGGGTGGCGCTCAGGTTCTGATTCGACTGCCCATCGCCGAGCGCTCGTTGCCGCTGCTCAAGCCCTGAAACCTGTACAGCCAAGGCGCCGATATCGATGGTTCCCTGGTTCACCGGCGCATTCCATGCCTTGATGCACCACATGACGGCAATGTTGCGCGGGCGTGCCATGCCTACGGTGACCAGCGTCGACGTAGAAGACGTGACCAGCTGGGTATTGCCGTTCGGGTAGTCAGAGCGCAACGCGCGGTCTGCACCAAAGATTTCCGGCTTGCCGTCGTCGGCCGTTGTATTCGCGCGCCATCCGGCCACGCCATAGCCCGTCGCATCATCAAAGGCAACGGCAGTACCGAGCTGACTGGAGCCGATCACACGGTCTGGATCTACACCCCGCGTATGGTCCCAGCCACGCAGGAACTCGCCACGCGTATCAGGCAGGCGGAAGTAGCCGGGCTGCTCATTGCCTTTGTTGTACGCGCCGCCGAGGTAGGCAGCCAGATCAGGGAAAGTCGCAATGACCTGCTCGCTGCCATCCAGCTCAAGGAATCCCGCCGGCACCGTCGCCTTGGGCATGGGCAGAATAGAGCCCACTGGCATGGCGTTGACGTTCTTTAGCAGGGCATCTACCTGCGCCTGGCTGTAGGTCTGGTCTTTGCGATAGGCGTCGCCGATGCCGTAGTCGGCCAGGGTGGTGCCCTGCTTGCCGATCACCACCCTGAACGCCAGTGCCGTGGTGCCTACCACTGGCGTTTCGGTGTTGGTCAGTTGCCACACCGTCAGCTTGTTGACCGTGCCCGCCTGCACAGGGATCAGATGCCCCGGGGCGCACTCGGCGCTTTCGTTGGCGTCCTGCGCACGCACCCAGGCGTTGGGAGAGACGGTGTAAATCCAGTTCTGCGAGGCGGCCGCTTGATCCTTGACCAGCACCCGATCACCGGCGGCCAGCTGCACACCATCAATGGTCTGCAGACCGCTCAGGGCGATAGGCCCAGTGGTGGCGCAGCGCACCGATTTTTTGTAGTCCGACGCCGCCATGGTCTGGATAGCGCGCAGCAGTTGGGCATTGTCTTCTTCGCTGGGCACGATGCCTGCGGCCTTGATCACGCCCAACAGCTCGGCCATCAGGGCATTCGCCCATGCGGCCGGGATCAGCGACCCAGGCTGGCCCGTGCTTGGATTTTCGTCCACGAACAGCCCGTCCACCAGGCCAATGCCTGGCGTACTCTTTGGATAATCCATCCGATCAATCCCCGTACTTGATAAATTCCAGGGCGTGCGCAGGCGCGCTACGCCTCAACAAACATTCCAGTGCACCGCTGGGGCTGCCCCCAAACGTCTCTCCGAAGTAGGCCGCACCGAAGCGTCGGCCGATCCGCCGGCGCGGGCCGGTGTCCAGCGTCCACATGAATTGCGCCGCCCAGGTGCCGAAGCGGGCCGAGCCAAAGCGCGAGCGGCCGAAGCGTGGCGCGCGGTGCTCGATCACCTTGGCATTCGGGTAGCCCTGGGCGATGGCCAGCTCGACAAAGTAGGCCGGCGCCTGCCCGCCCACCTCGACCAGGCGCCGGCGCACGGCCAACTGGCGGTCCTCGAACTTGGGCGACTCACCCATGCAGGGGTCAGGCAGCTGCATGACCCGCTCCCAGTCCGGCACCAGTTCGCGCACGGTGTCCGGGTTCGATTCGGCCAGCAGGTCGGCGGCGCGCAGATCCTCGGCGGCCAGGACCGCCGCGCCGCGCTGCAGCAGCTGATCCAGCCCCGGGTTGAACTCCAGTTCCCAGGCCGGCCCCGGCGGCAGCAGGCCGCGCAGCTGGGCGTGGTAGTCGCTTGCTGTTCTCACCGCCACAGCACACCCCCATAGGTCAGCAGTTCATTCGCCGCCGCCGTGACGTTGCCGGGCGGGCTCAGCACCTCATGGTCGCGCTCGCCGGCGGCGCTGCTGACCGCCTCGCGGATGTGCGACAGCAGCAGCTCAGCGCCCAGCTCCGATTCACGTTGGTGCAGCTCCACCAGCTCAGCTTCCACCGCGCGGCGCACGGCCGAGCTGTCGGGGCTGACCTTGATTTCGTACTGCACCGGCTTTTCGACCGGGGCCAGCGCGTACAGCTCAGCGGTGACCGGCCGCTCCTGCTCGATGTACGCCTTCACGTCGGCGCAGGCCTCTTCTGAGGGGATCGGGTCCACGTCGTTGTCACGCACGAAGAACACCGCCACGGTGCCCGGCCCCATCCAGTGGCGCACGATCCACGCCCGGGTAACCCCCGGCACCTCAAGTGCCCAGGTCTCGTAATCGCTCTTGCTGCCACCGTGAGGAATCACGCGGTACGAGCGAATCACCCGCGCGCGCAGGGCCTCGATACTTTCCTGCTCGGTGCCGCCCTCGATCCCCGGGGCGGTGACCGTGGCCGTGTCGTTGACCCCGAGCACCGGCGACACCAGACGCAGCACCGTGCCGGCCGGGGTGTTGCCCAACTGCCCGGCGTCCACGGCCACCACCTCCAGGGCGCCGACCGGGCCGCCCGTGGCCACTTTGAATTGCACGCCATCGTCGCGCTGCAGCAGCACGCCGGCGTCAATCGGCGCATTGGCGGCACCGGTGAAGAGCACCGCCCCATCGGCCTCCACCGCCGGCAGACGGTCGCGCTTGAGCCTGGCCCGGGCCATGCGGCGCAGCGTGTCTTCGTCGGCAGTGTCCGGCAGGATCTGGTCGGCGATGTACTGCTGATGCCCGTAGCGCCCGTAGGAAGCGGCGGCAAACACACGGGCCAACACCTCGGCATCGCTACGCTGCAGGGCGCTGGAGCCCGCCAGCGCTGAACGCTCCTGGCTGATCAGCTCGGGCAGCGTGGGAGTGTTAAACGGCATTGATCACCTGCCATAGGTTGTCCGATGTGAAATCCACCTGGCGACCATCGCGCAGGGTAATAGCGACGGCCAAGTCGAGCCGGTCGGTGCCACGCGTTACCGTAACGGCCACGCCGCTGACCCGGCCGTCGTCCAGCATCCAGGCCAGCGACTCGCGGGCGAACGCCTCGGCATCGCGCACCGTGTCGGCGTCCAGCTTGCGCCGGCGCAACAGATACAGGCGCGAGCCGATGCGGTCGTCGGTGACGCCTGGGAAGCTGTCGCCCCACCAGCCGTAACGCTCGTCGTCATCGAGCGCGTCGCCCGGATCGGCGCGGCGCCAAGTCATCAGGCTGATTTCGGCGGCGCGCTGCCAGGCGCGTTCGCTGTCGTCCTCCAGCAGCATCATTCAGCCCCCCTGCGGTACGGGCTTGCCCGACTGCTGCAGCCCCTGCACCACACCGTCGTGCGGGTGATTGATCTGGCTGACGTCGCCGGCGATCTGGTCGCCGTCCGAGACGATTTCGCCCGTGGCCTGAATCGTCGGGGTGTCGAAGCTCGCCGCCTCGCTGGCCGCCACGGAAAACGCCGTGGTATCGATGCTGAATCGCTCGCTCGCCGAGACGGAAAACGCCTTGGTGGCGAACTCCACCGCATCGGCCGCGTCGACCTTGAGCGTCAGCGTCTTGACCTCGATCACCCGGCCGCGCTTGAAGTGGATGTAATCCCCTTCGTCGGTGTACATGGCCACCTCGCCCGACTTGAGCGCCTTGAGCCGATACTGACGGTCGGCGATGTTGATCACCACGCCGTGCGAGCGGTCGCCGCCGAAGAACAGCGCCAGGCCCTCGGCACCGGGGTGCGGGTTGGCGGTGAAGCCATACGGCTCGAAGTGCTCCATGCTGCTTTTCACTTCGTCGGCGGTCAGCCGCACTTGCACCGCCTGCATCAGCGCCCCGGGATCGACCAGGGACACCACGCAGCGAGCAATCATGTTGCGGATCTGTCTCATCGGGTTCATGACGGCTTCCAGTCGGCGGGTATCAGGAATTCGAAGTTGTCGGCCTTGCCGCCCTTCTTGAGCTTGCGCGACTTGTGCGGGTCTTTCGGCTCGGGGTCGAAGGCATCCGGCGGCGCGACGGTGATGTTGCAAGTGGTGCCGGCGTCGAGGCTGTATTCGATTTCGCTGATGAGCATGTCGCGGTCGATGCCAATCACCGGGTCGACAATCCGCACGAGCATGTTGGGCAGCCACAGCGCGCCGCTGGATTGCCGCCATCCTTGGATCGTGTACTTGATCGTCAGGGCCTTGCCCATGCGGTTACCGCGCTCCCAGTTGGCCCGCGCGGCGGCCAGCTCCGGGGTCATCTGCCCGCTTTCGTGAATCAGCAGCACGCGCCGGCGCGCCGCACGCGGGTCAGTGACCGAGGCCTTGACCTCGCTGGCCTTGGTGCCGTGCTCGGCGTCGCTGCCCGAGCGCTGGCCGGTCACCCGGTACTCGGAAAACACCCCCGCGAAGTCGAGGCCGGCGTCACCGGTCAGCAGGTTTTCACCCAACACAAGGCTGTCGACGGCGCGGCCCGCGCTGCCCGGCTGGATGATCACCAGCCGCCCGCGCGTGTCGTCGGTCGAGAGCAGGCGCGAGAGGGTCAGCAGGCGGTCGATCGACTCGAACACGCTTTCCCCGGGCTCGATGCTATGGTCGGCCAGCTTGCCGGTTTCGGCGACCTGGCTACGCACGCTGACGCCGTACTCGCCCGCCAGGGCAGTGACGATCTGCTGCACGCTTTGTTGCTGCCACTGCCCCGGCTGATTGAGCGCCGAGCAGTCAACCAGGTCGGCGGTCAGCGAGCGGCCATTGATCGAGCGGTTGACCTGGGTGGCGTCGTAGCGCGCCGGCGTGGAATCAATCCAGCCGGTTAGCACCAGGTCGTCGCCAATCAGCACTTCGCAGCGGTCACCCGGGCGCAGCGGGATTTCATGCGCCTGGCCGGGCCAGCGCCACGTTACGTCCAGGCTGAAATCCCGCGCCTGCCGCTCGATACCGGCACTGATGCGCACTTTCTTCCAGCCGCCATAATCCATGCCGTTCACGCGCAGCGTGACAGCGTTCAAGGGGTCCATGGGTTACTCCTGGGCACAGCGCAAGGTGTCCGCCGGCAGGAACCCGGGGTGAACGACCTTGTTACGCGTAACGATTTCGTCGGCGCGCGTGGCGTCGCCGTACAGTCGGTAAGCCAGCACCACCGCCGGCACGCTTTCCTTGGGGGTCACGTCGACCAGGCGCACGCCGGCCATGGCCACCTTGGTCAGGTGGGCGAGTAGCTTCTTCTGTGCGTCCTGCAGCGCGACAAAGTGCGCATGCGGGGCTGATAGGCCCGCATGCCAGATCGCGTCGCTAAGCGCGTCACGCAGCGCCAGAACGTCGTCCGTGGTCGGCACCTCCGGCCGACTGACTGGCGTGGCCACCTGCTGATCCAGGGTCGGCACCCCGGGCAGCGTCGCCGGCGCTTGCACCACCGGCATCTGCGCGGCCAGCTGCACCGCCTTGATCAGCAGCGCATCGCGCACCAGGTCGCGGGTGGCGGTGACCGTGGCCACCGTCGCCTGCCCGCCGGCTGGGGCAGCCGCGGCGGTAAGACCCACCGCCGCCTGGGCCGCATTGCTGGCCAGCCCAGCCAACAGCGCATAGCCACGCTGCTCGTCGTCATCGCTGCCCCAGCGCGAGCCGTCCGAAAAGCCGGAAAACTGCGCCTGCACCAGGGTGGCCAGGTTGTCGGGGCTGTTGCTCAGCATGTCCGCCAGCGCCCGTGTCGAGCTGATCGCGCCGGCGATCTGGCTGAACTCGCCCTGGATAGCCATCTGCACGCCGGCGATGCCGTTCTGCAGCTGCACCGCCGCGATGCGCACGCGATTGACCACGGCCATGGCGGCGCGGTACCGGGCGATTGCCGAGTCCAGCCAGCTTTCCGACTGGTCTTCGAGTTGGCGCGCCGTGTGCGGCACGCCCACCGGATAGCCCTTTTCGCCGTCTTCAATGAACTCCAGCTGGAACCGCACCATGCCGCCTTCGCGGCGGTCGTGCGACACGTCGCAGCCCTCGCCGGCGGTGACCGTCATGCGCCCGTACCAGGGGTGTACCAGCTCCCCCGGGCCGGGCTGGTTGAGCGCGTGCAGCAGGTTGTCGCGCTGCACGAAACAGTCATCGCCAATGACAAAGGCGGTCATCTTGGGCGTGCGCGTCTTGGCGCCCATGTCCTCCACCTGGGGCCGGTCGCGCTGCGGGTATTCATGCACCTGCACCCGCCGGCCTGCCGGCGTTGTTTCATTGTCGACCCAGAAGCCCACCCCGCGAAATGACGCGGGCAGCAGGCGGTCGCGCCATGTTCTGTCAGCCATGGATCAATTCCCTAACGAGCGACGGCCGACGTTCGGCGACACCGACACGCCGGGCTGATTGGTCTTGGCTTCCTCCACCCGCATGCCGGGCGGGGCGTTCTCGAAGCGCACCGCAATGGAGCCTTCCAGGTTCTGCCGCTGGCCTTGCGCAGCCTGCTGCACCAGCGACCCCGGCACAGGGCCAGGCGCACGCAACAGGCTGTTCGAGCCGCCCGCCACCAGACTCCCCGGCGCAGGTGCCTTGAGCAGGCTGGCAGTGGCCGGGATACCGAGCTGGGCATTCATCGCCTGTTGCGCCGCTGCAGCGTTGGCTGCCGCTTGCTTGCCAGCACCGGCGGCCAATAGCGCCCCGTCGCCGGCGCCCATGGCCTCGCCGTTGCGCACGTTCTGCGCATAGGCGGCGCGCTGCACCTTGGCCGTGATGCCCTCCCCGCCCTCATCCATCCCCATGAACTTCATGATGGGTTCGATGAAGCCGCTGACCTCCTCCCACAGGTCTTTGAAGAACCCCACAATGGGTTCCCAGTTCTTGATGATGAGGCCGAGCGGCGTCCAGGCGGCGACCGTCTTGAACAGCTCCCAGGCCGGCACCGTGTAAGCCTTGATCAGTTCCCACAGCGCTTCGAAGAACGGCCCGACCGTCTCCCAGTTGGCAATCAGGAAGCCCGCCGCCAGCGCGATCACTCGCACAATCATGCCGATTGGGCTCATGCTGGCGACGCCGTTCATTACCGCCAGCGCCGCCGTGGCTGCAGCTGTTGCCAAGCGCAGCACGGTGAAACCTACAGCGGCGCCCAAGATGCCCTTGATCAGCCCCGGGTGCGCCGCTGCCAGCGCGGCCACGTCGCTCACCAGCGGCCCCACGAATGCCAAGAAGTCATTGAACGGCGGCAGCAGGATCGAGCCTACCGAGATCCCCAGCCGGGTCACCCGATTATTCAGCAGCAGCATGGCGTTTTCCGTCGTCGCCGCCCGAGACGCGTATTCCCCTTGCATCGAGCCGGCATACTTCGTCGCGTCGCCCACGCTATCCAAGTTGCTTTCCAACAGTTTCAGGTTGGTCAGCAGCGGCGTGATCGCCGCGACCGACTCACTGCCGAAGAGGTTGGTCAGTAACGCCGGGCGCTTGGCCGCGTCGACCTCAGAAATCCGCTTGAGCAGGTCCAGCATGGTGCCCTTCGAATCCTTCTGCATACCCTCCGCGACTGTTTTGGAGTCCAGGCGCAGCGACTTGAAGGCCTGTGCCTGCGACTTCGTGGCTGCCGTACCCTTGGTCATTGCCAACATGAAGTTCTTGATGCCGGTGGCCGCAACATCAGACTTAACGCCGACCATGGTGGAGCCAATCGCCGCGATCTGTGCCGAAGACAGGCCCGCCACCTCGCCCAGCGCGCCCACCTCAGTCACGATTGAGGAAAGCTGCTTGGTATTGACCGGCCCCGAGTTGCCTAGGTAGTTGATCTGGTCGGCCAGCTCGACAACACCATCCTGGGTCATGCGGAATGCCGTGCGCCACGTCGCCATCATGCTGCCGGACTCGTCGGCGGTCTGATCGAAGGCAACGCCCATTTTCACCGCGTCCTCGGCGAACTTGGTCAGCTCTTCCCGGGCAATACCGGACTGACCACCCGCCGCTACGATCTTGGCGATCCCATCGGCCGCCATCGGCAAGCGTTCGGACAGGTCGAGCACGTCCTTGCTCATTGCCTGGAACTGTTCGGGCGTTTCGAAGTTGACGACCTTCTTTACGTCCGCCATGGCGCTTTCGTAGTTGATAGCCGCCTTGACGCCCATCACGAACGGCGCGGCCAGCGCGCCGCCCTGCAGGGCATCGGCGAAGGTGATCTTGCCGAGGCCCGACGAGTTCAGCTGCTTGCGCAGCGTGGCCACGTTCTTGCGCACGCCGGTCAGCACCGGCGACAACTTGTCGACGCCGGTGATCAGCGCCTTGAGCTGGAATTTATCCGCCATCCCCTGCCCCTACGATGCTTTGTATCCGGCTCGCGTTGGCGTAGCCCTCTAGCAGGTCATCCAGCGCCCAGTCCTTGACGTGCTCGGGGCTGAGCTTCCAGTACCAGGCGAGGTCATAGATCAGCTGCGTCAGTCCGCCGAGGCTTCCGCCTTCGCTTCCGTCTTCTGCGGGGACACCATGAAAAAACCGGCCAGCGCCCAGGCCAGGCCGTTAAGGTCGGTGACGTCCAGCTGGTCGACCGAGCTGCTGGGGATGCCGGCACACACGACGATGTACTTCGCTGCCACGTCGAGGTTCAGGCCGACCGACTCGTCTTTCTCAATGCGGTACGGCAGCTGGCCAATCTGCCGGCATTCGCGCGAGGTCGGGCGGCGCAGGGTCAGTTCAGTGATCTGCTCGCCATGGGCCTGAATGGGGGTGCTGAGTGCGATGGTGGTCATTACTGCCAGTCTCCTGAACTGCCTTCGAAATTGAGCGGAACCTTGCCGTCGTCGGCGGTGACATTGACGTCATCCACCGTGTAAGCGCCGGACAGCACGTAGCTGCTGCCGTCTTTGAACTCAGCGGTAACCGTCATGTTGGCGCCGCTTGTGATTTTCTCGAACTGGAAACCCGGGACCTTCACCGCGTCGACCTTGAGGAACGGCGTGCGGTCTTCTTCTTTGAAGTAACCGGTCACGATGGTTTCGCGCTTGACCTTGGACAGTGGCGCTTCCACGCCGCCGGTGATAACCAGCTGGGCACCGTCCACCTTGATGTAACAGGTGCCCGCAACTTTCTGACCCATAAAAGGCCCTCACAAAAAAGCCCGCACTTGGCGGGCTTGGGTGGAATAGTGCGTGACTTAAGCGGCTGCGTCGGCCGCGTACTGCAGGCGGAACTGGTAGAGCAGCGCGAACACGCGCAGCTGGTTCACCAGGTCCGGCGGGTACAGCACGTTGAGGCGGTTCGGGTTGGTCGCGTCGCGCTCCACGATCAGGTTCGCCTTGAACGCCTCGGCGTTCTCCACGATGCCCAGCGTTTCCAGGTAACGGTAACCGGCGATCAACTCGCCCCGGATCACCAGCGGCGTGACGATGGCCTGCCCCGGGCCGAACGACGTCCCGTCGTTGGCCAGCTTGTGTCGGCCGTACTTGCTGGTAACGGTCCCGGCCAGGTAACGCAGCACGAAGGCCGTCTGGTGCAGCGGCTCGCTGTCCAGGTAGGAATCATCCGGCTGGCCGTAGGCGTTCTTCTGGTAGGTGGTCACGGCGCGCTGAATGCGCATGTAGCCGCCTTCGAAGTACGCCGTGCCGACGCCGTTGCTCAGCAGCGATTGGCGCTCGGTCAGCATGAAGCGCTCGCTCGACTTCGCCGGGGCGATGCCCGGCAAGGTGCCGGTCTGCGTCGGCCGGGCCGGGTCGGCGCTGATAAACACCGCCGTGCGCGCCGCTACCTGGGCCGCCATCACCCACACCGGCTGCGGCACGCCCACTTCGAAGCCAATTACCGACATGTGCGGGTCGTTGCGCTGCCGGCCGAAGGCGACCAGCTGGCCGAGCGTGCCGCGCTTGGCGCTGTATACATGCCCCCACAGCTGTTTCGACCAGGACCAGCGGCCGCTGTTTTCGTCCATGGTGGCTTTCCAGGCGTCCAGGCTGTCGCTGTCGGTCCAGGGCTGCGCGCAGAACTCGAACGGCTCATCGCCCAGGGCGGCCAGCAGCACCGCCATGTCGGGGCTACCGACACCGCCAGCCATCGCCGTGATGGCCAGCTGCAGACCGGCCGGGGTTTCCTCGCCATTGGCACGCCCCAGGCGGTTCACTTCGACCCGCAGGTCGTTGCCCAGCTCGCCCTTGAACTTGACGTCCAGGGTCACCACGTCACCGGTGGCGGTCGCCTTGACCGGCAGATCCGGCAGGGCGTTGACGCTGGCCGCCACGGCGGTGGCCACGGCCGCCGCGCTCATGGTCGCGGTGACGGTGGTGCGCACGCGCGAACCGCCAACGTATAGATTGACCAGGCCGCCCGCCGAGACGGTGCCCGTTACAGTAACGCTGGCCTTGGCGGCGACACCCTCGGCCACCTTCACCGGCAGACACCAGACCTCGCCGGCCACGTCGATGGCGCGGTGGGCGGCGAACATGGTTGCGAGCATCGAGCCGGCGCCGCCGATGGCCACCGCCTCGGCCTGGCGCGACACCAGCACCAGGGAGCCGATTTCCGGGCTGTCGGCGTCGTCGTTGACCTGGCCGACGATCAGCCGGCGCAAGGCACCGGCAGCGCCGCTGCTGGCCATGCTGCTGTCGACCTCGGCATAGAACAGCGGCACCTTGAGGTCGCTAGGGATGAAGCTAAACGGGACACTCATGCCTTGGACTCCTTCACGGCTTTGGCGGCCGGCTTCTGTTTCACCAGCAGCGCGTCACCGTCATCGATACGGCGCTGCCAGTACGCGTCATGGGGGACCGTATCCCCCGCTTCGGGCAGCATCTCGCCGCCCTTCTCCGGCATCGGGCACGCACGCCCCGGCGCCGGTTTCAGCTGAACCATTTTCATTGCGGGATATCCTCGCGTAACGCGACCTCGGCCCGGCCATCGGGGCCGGTCGGGCTTAGGTTGTGGTCGACCATGGGGTCGATGAAGTCGACGCGGGTGTCGATGCCTTCCAGCGGCGGCAGGCGGCTGTGCTCCAGCTCCGGCCAGGTCTGCGGGTCGTCGGTGGTATCGCTACCGAAACCGCCCAGCTGGCTGTCCGCGTAGAAGCGGTAGCCGTAGACCACCTTGGCCCGGTCCATCATGATCAGGTCGCCGCGGTCGTAGCGGATCGGATCGGCGTCATCCAGTTCGTACCCCATAAGCGCCCGGCACAGCGTGGCGCGGATGTGGTGGACCAGATCCGCCACCGCCTGGCCGCGCTCGTCCTTGTTGTCCAGCACCACGCAGACGTCGAACGAATCGCGCACCGCCTGGGCGGCGGCGTTCTGCGCAATCGGCTCGTCGGCCTGATCACCCACCGGAATCACAAAGGCCGCCGGCGCCTCGAGTTGCTGACTACCCTTCACCGGGTCCCAGTCCAGGCCGCCGGCGATGCGCCCCCCGAACTGCGGGCACTCTGCTTTCAGGTGCTCAATGATTGGCGTGATTCGCATGTCACCCTCAGTTGTCCAAGAACGCGGCGGCAAAGGCGCGCGTCAGGATTTGCTGCACCTCGGCCCGCGAATCCTGCAGGGCATCGGTCATGTAGTTGTCGCGAGGCGTGATGCGCCACCCGTTTTTCGCGCGCGCCGCTTTCAAGGCCTGGCGGCCACCGCGAACACGCCGACCGCTCTTACCGCGCCCCTCGCCGGGGCCCGCGGGACCAATGCGCGCCCCCAAGCGCACGCCGTAGTGCAGGTAGGCCGGATAGAACTCCTCCATGCCCTCGGTCTTGGTCGGCGAGATCCGCACCAGGAAGCCCCGGCGCGAAACGCGGTACTTGATCGAGTCGACCGTCTCGCCGGTGCGGTTGACGGGGTATCCCGCCTGCCCCCGGCCGAGGGCCAGGTTCATCTGCGCCCGACCGGCGACCACCTGTCCCACTTTGCGCATGCCGGCGCGGATCTTGCGCATGTTGAAGGTTTCGCGATCGAAGGCTTCGTAGCCCTCAAAGTGCAAATAGCCGTCAACCGAAACCGAGTTGGCCATCGCCGCCTCCTGTGCTCGGCACCGGAAAATCCGGGCCCAGTTCTTCCACCTCGACCACCGACCAAACGGTGCGCCCACCCAACTCCGTTGGCCGTCGCACCCGGTAGACCCGACCGCGCGCCACGAACTCATGTGCAGCGCTCAAGCCTTCGATATGGCGGCAGTAGAGGCGATGGGTAGCCTTGCTTTCGGTCTGCTGGGCATTGGTGTACGCAGCGGTGCCCAGCGGCTCCACCTTCACCCAGCGCTTGCAGACCGGGGTGTATTCGGGGGTCAGCCCCGCGCCATCGGGTCGATCAACGCGAATCCTTACCTCCATGCGATGGATCAGCTCGCCCGAAGCTGGCTCACGCATACCCCTCACTCCTCCCGAGGCCATGGCTAGAACCTCGGGGGGACGGTGATATCCGCCAGCAGGTGGTCAACAAAGCTCGACGGGACTTCGGCGAGGGATTGACCCGCGACCAAAAGCCCCCGGTGAGTGAACGCCGTTTCTGCGGCCATCAACAGCCAGCTCAGCACGCCTGGGTGCGCTTGCAGGTCGACACCAGCACGGTAGCGGATCCGCAAAGCGCCTTCCGGGCGGCCGTCAGGGAACCGCAAGTAGCTTTCCTTGCCTGCATGGATCACCTCGGCCCGGCCGACAAACTCCACTGGCGAACCCGAATTGCCCAGCATTAGCACCGAGTGGATGGCGACCGCCTGGCCTACATCCAGCGCATGGCCCGACAGGAAGTGCGCCGGCCAGTCTTCCTCGTAGGTAGCCTCGCGGATCGCTGCTCCTGTCTTCGACTCGCACTGTGCAGTCACGCCCGGGATGATGATCTGGTCGATCAGTTCAGGCTGCAGATCCTCCGGTTCGGCGCGGCATTGAAAGGCCACCTGATCCAACGTCAGCACGGGCGCCCCCGTGTAGGCGATGCGGCGCGCCATGGCTACGGTTTGCCTTCAGCGTCCGCCTGCGCCCCCGACTTAGCCGCCTCGTCAGTATCGGCGTCGGCATCGGTCTTTTTGGCAGCAGATGTTGCATTGCCGGCGCCGCTCTTGCCCTTTTTCGCGCCGGGCTTGTCCGCTTCGATGGCATAGCCAGCCTCGACCAGGCTCTCGGCTACGGCAGCATCGAAGCCAGCAGTTTCACCTGCGGCATAGCCGCGCCAGTTTTTTTCGAAGGTAACGATAATCTTGGACATGGGATGCTCCTTAGATCGAGTGATGAAGTGCCCGGCGTACCGGGCGTGGTGCATTACAGGGAGCTACCCCATTTGACGCCGGTCATCACCGCGACCGACTCGACGTGGCGCGGGCCGAAGTCGTGCTTGGCGATCACGCGCACCAGGGTCTGGTCACGCTGGAATGCGCTGATGACGTTGCCGCCGGCGTCCTTGTAGGTGGCCTCTTTGCTGAAGTCGATGACCATGGCGTCGTCTTCGCCGATGAAGCAGTCCGCGAAGTCAGCGAAGTGGATTTCCGAGGCATCACCTTCAGCGCCCAGGTTGATCGGGATCTGGGTGGTGGAGCCGACCGGGAACCCCTTCAGCATGTTCTGATCCAGCTCGGGGTAAGCCTTGTTGCCATTGCCATCACGCAGAGCGGACAGCCAACGCTTGGTGCGAGGGGCCATGGCGAAGCCTGGGGCGGTCATGTTGGAGTTGGCGTTCTCCAGGCGCAGGATCAGCGCGGACAGCGCAAGCTCCACTGCCTCCAGCGTCACAGCAGCAGGGGCAGCGAACACATTGAAGGCCGGCGCCCAGAAACGCAGGCCTTTGGGCAGGTTTCCGGTACCGGCACCGCGCAGGAACGACAGGTCTTCTGCCGTCGCTACCGAAGCCACCAGGTCGTTCACGACGAGGCGGTCGACGCTGGGGTTGGTGCCGGAGTAAGCCAGCAGGTCATTGCTGATTGGGACCAGGGCGGCGAGTTTTTTCGACGACAGCTTCAGGTCGTCGAACTGCATGTCGGTGGTCGGCATGTCTTCTTCGGTGCCGATGTAGCCAACGACTGCGCCACCCTTGATGCGCGGCACGGTGAGGTTGCCATTCTGCAGCGGGAGGGACACTGCGCCGAGGCTGCGCACCACAGACTTCGGCCGCAGCAGCTCGATGACTTCGCTGGAGAAGCTCTGCGGCACCAGCACACCACCGGCACCCGGCGTCACGGTGCTGAGCGCCATGGCGATTTCGGGGTTGTAGCCGGAGTCGGCGGCCATTTTCGCGGCGGCCTGCTGGTCACCCCGGGAGGCAGCCAGCACACGAACCATCTGGGCCATGTTGGCACCTGGTACAGGCTTGGCGGTGAATGGCCCGCTGATGTGGCTGGGCGGTCCATTGATGCCCTGAGCGCTTTCGTTGACCGGCACGGCGCTGGCAGTCGCCATACGCTCAGCAGCCTCCGCGCGCGCGAGCTTTTCCGTCAGGGCGTTGAACTGAGTGCTGAGCTGCTCGAACTGGGCCAGCTGTTCGGCGCTGAGCGAGGTGCCCGCCGCTTCGAGCTGGGCCAGCGCCTGGATCTGACCATTGATAGTGGCGCGTTCGCTACGCAATTGAGTTACGAGGGACATGCTGCCTCCTGGGCATAAAAAAACCGCCATCAGGCGGTTGGGATCACTGCCGCGAACGCGGTCAGAGTTGAGACTGAATGGCGAAGGCCGAAGCCCGCACGCTGATGCGCTGCTGTGGCTGTGCGCCTTGGCGCTGTGCACGACTGAGGGCAACCGCCCGCGAAAGGTTGTCTACCGCGAGCTGCGGCGATTCCAGGCGATCAGCCAGGCCAATGGCAATGGCGGATGCGCCACGGTAGCAGGCGGCTTCCGTGGCGATGATGTCTGTCACATCGCGGCCGCGGTACTCGGCAACGTGAGTGGTGAAGAGCTGATAGCTCTCCTGCACGACGTCGTTGAGCACCTGCAGGGATTGTTCGGTAAGCGGCTCGTTTGGGCTCAGGTCGTTCTTGTGCGCCCCGGCGTAGACCGTGGTGACCTTGACCCCCATGCCTTCGATCATCTTCGAGCGGTCCATGTGACTGGCCACCACGCCGATGGAGCCCACGCCCGAGGTCAGGCTGACGACGACCTCGGTGCAGGCCGACGCAATCAAGTAGCCCCCGGAGTAAGCCATGAAGTTGACCAGCCCGGTGATGGGCTTGATCTTGGTCGCGGCGCGGATGTCCGCTGCCAGCTCGAAGGCGCCAACCGCGCTGCCGCCTGGGCTGTCGATGTCGAGCACGATGTGTTCGACCATCGGGTCGGCGATGGCCTGGCTAAGAGCGGCACGCAGCCCTTCATAGCTGGTCATCGTCTCGCAGGCATTCAGGTGACTGCCGCGGCTGACGAGAACGCCATGCACCGCAATCACTTCCACGCCGGTTAGCGCGATGGCAGCACGCCGCTGCTCTTCGCGGCGATCCTGCTCCGCCTGGTAATCGTCATCGTCGTAGTACATCGAGGGATTGGCTGTCGCACCACCCATGCTGAGATTGACGATGTTGAGGCTCATGGTCTGATTGGCCCAGCGTACCGCCAGGTCCAGCATGTCGGGTGTTGTCAGCAGCGGCTGATTGAACAGCAGGCTGGCAGCACGCAGATGTCGTTTCATGCGGCAAGCATCCTCAGGATGTCGTCGCGCTGCTGCTCCAGCTGGGCGCGGACGTTGGGGTTGTTCATGTCGGGCAGGCCGTGCGCCACGTCGGTCATGTTCAGCGGTTGCAGGTAGCTGTCGCCGTTGGCCACGGGCGGCATGTTTTCCAGACGACGGATGTCGTTGATCGACAGCCACCCCCATTGCCGGCCAATTGCGTAAGCGTCGTAGCGGCTTTTCTGGTCGCCGCGCAGCAGACCGGAGAGGTTGAACTCGATGAAGTAGTCGCGGCGCTCGGTCGGCAGCAGGAAGTCGCGCATCATGGCCTGCTCGTGACGCTTTACCCACGGCATCAGGGCAAAGATCACGTACTGAATCAGCAGTTGCTCAAGGCTGTTGTAGCTGGCCTTCTCCAGATCGTTGACCATGTGCGGGGGGATCTTGTAAATCCGCGCCAGGTCCAGGCCAGTGGCCTTGAGGATGCCCAGCAGCTCGGCGTCCACGTTGTTCATCGAAACCGGCTTGAAGACCATGCCCTCCTGCAGCATGGCGACCTTCTTGGCATTGTCGATGCCCGAGAACTTGTTGCCCCACTGATCGAGGATGCGATCAATGCTCGCTTGCTCCTTGATCGGCGGCGCATCCTTCGGGCGCTCGATGACACCACTGACAGCCGTGCCGTTTGCAAATGATTTGCCTGCGTACTGCCTGACCGCCTGCGCCAGGCCCACCGCATCCGCATGCAGCTCAATGGGTGAAAGTCCGGTGTAGTGATTCTTGGTGTGCCAGCGCACGTGATGGATCAGCCGCATGGGCAGTGGCTCATGAGCACCAATGCGGTACACAGGGCGCAGGTCGCCGCCCTTGAGCACCGTGATTTTGTCGTTGTGCATCGGGTACAGCGCTTTGACCGAACCGTCGTCACTGCGCTCGATGTAGCTGTAGCAGTTGCCGCGCAAGCCCAAAGCGAGCTGGCAGGACTCGCGGTATTCGTAGGGTGTCTGCCACGGGTTTGGCTGATAGCGCAGCACATCGTAGAGCGGGTGAGCTGTCGCGAGTTCGCGCTTGCCGTCGCCCAAGCGGCGATACAAGTCGAGTGGCAGTTGGCCCACGCTTTCCGCCAGGAGCGTGACGCAGTTCTGCAGCACCGTAATCGCCAGGGCGCTGTCCGGGGTGACTGTCATGCCTGCCGCTGAGCGGCCAGAACCAATCAGGCCGCGCCAAAACCCGCTGCTGCCATCAGAGACCAAGCCCTCATTGGCGCCGAGCAAATTGCTGAAAAACATGCTCACCCCCCTTCGGGATTACGTTTGGGCGGGATGCGGGCTGCCGCTTTGTCAGCAAGCCAGGCCCAGCCGATCAAGCCGAAGCCCGCCGTGATGAAAGCACTGGGGGTATGGATCAGGGCAATGCCGGTGACCAGCAAGCCGAAGCCAGCCAAGCCGGCAACCCACGCAGCGACTGCGATCTTGTTCAAACCCCGACTCCTTCGTCGTAAATGGATGTGCCGCTATTGCCGGCTGAAACAGCGCCGCTGATGCCGGTAGCCATGAGCCCGGCGATGATGCCGTCGATCCGGCCTGTTGCCTTTGCCTTGTCGGCCTTGCGGTTATTCGCCGGGTCGGAAACGATCACGGCGTTACCGGCGCACCAGGTCATCACGGGGTTGCCGTCATGACGCAGCGATTCCACCGCCTCCACTGAGCGCGCATCGTCAAAGAGCTCGGCGGATGCACCGCTGCCTTCATCAGCGGACTGGACCATGCCGAGCAGGCGCCGCTCAAACTCGTCCACTGCCGGCCCCATATCCTTGAAGCCCTGCCCGAACTCGACCAGTTCCGGCAGCGTGATGTCGTACTCGCTCATCAACTGACGCATGTCTTCGATCCGCCAGCGGTCGAAGGCAATCTTGTCCACCTGGAAGAAGTGGCAAATGGTCTGCATCCTCCGCAGCACATGCAGCTTGCTGATGGCACGCCCCGGCGTTGTTTCAAGTTCACGCGACTTGATCCAGGCTGCGTAGGGCACCTTGTCGCGCGCCTCGCGCTTGTCCAGCTCATGATCGGGAATCCAGAAGTACGGCAACAGCCGCCAGTGCGGATCCTCGTAGGTCGGATAGAACAGCAGGACGAAGGCCGTGAGGTCGGTTGTGCTGGACAGGTCCAAGCCGCCGACGCAGGACCTATTCTTGAGCAGCGACATGGGTACGCGCTCTTCGGCTTGGCTCCAGACATCCCACGAAATCCATGGCGACTCGGCACCGGTCCACTCGCAGAAGTTCAGCCGGCGCACCATCGCCTCTTTGCTCGGCATGCCCCTGGCCTCGGTCACCTGCTCACGCAGGTACTTGATGCCCGGCAGGTCAGCGTCCTGCAATGAGGGGTTGGATTTGAACCAGCAGCTCTCGTCCTGGATGGGGTCATCACCTTCATCCAGCGAGCAGATGTAGGCGAAGAAGCCGTCATCGGTGAGCGCACCCGAAGCCACCCGAGAGCCGTACTCGTGGTATTCCCAGCAGGGGCCGCGCTTGTTGGAGCCACTGTTAGTGATCATGAAGATCAGCGCCTGTTTCCGGCTCTTGGTGCCGGCGCGCATCATCTCCACGACCAGGTTGGTCTTGTGCTCATGAACCTCGTCAATCAGGGCCATGTGAGGCCGTGGGCCGGACTGACCGTCATCCGAACTGATTGGACGGAAGAACGAGCCCGCTTTCAGGTACGCCAGGTTCCAGATGTTCTGGCCGGTACCGCTGCAGGCAAGGCGCTTGGTCAGCTCCGGCGACTGCTGCACCATCGCGACAGCGTCGCGGAACAGGATCATGGCCTGATCCTTTTTGGTTGCAGCAGCGTAGATTTCGGCGCGAGCCTCGCCATCACCGACCAGGCCTTTCAGGCCGACACCAGCGGCCAGTGGCGACTTACCTGACCCCTTGCCGCTCTCGACGTAGACCACGCGAAAACGGCGGTAACCGTCACTACCCTTCCAGCCGAAAATGCTGCCGACGATGAATTTCTGCCAGGGCAGTAGCTCGAAGGGCTGCCCTTCGAACTCCCCACCGTTGAGTTTCAGCACGGCGCGGTAGAAACGTATGGCCTTGTTGGCCTCCTCAAGATCCCAGAACAGACCACGCTTTGGGCCCTCCTCTAGGTCTCGTAGATGGCGAGCGCATGCGTTTCGGATGTCGGGGCCGGCAATTCGCTTGCCTGAGTGCACTTCTCTCGCGTATTGGGTCGCAGGATCGTCAACCGAAGTGCTCCGCGAGCGGGTCTTCTTCGTCGTCATTCGTTTTGACCTGGACCTTGGATCGGGCGGCTGGAGTTAGGCCGAACTCGACCAAGTAGCTTTTGAAGCGACGGTCAACGTCGGCGAGCATTGCAACGGCAGGGTTTGCCTTGAGGACAAGCTCACCTTGTGTGCTGGTCGTCTCGTAGGTGCGCCCCTGAGCATCGACCGTTTCACGCAGAGCGAGGATTTCGGCGTAGCAGTCGCAGAGTCGCTCCAAGGCAAAACCATCTGCCTCGGTGAGCACCCCCATACGGTCAAGCAGCACCGTCAGGCGCCCCCAGGCCACCTGCCCTTCACAAGTCAAATGTGCCGGGGCGCTGGGGATGCGCCTGGCTGGTTGGGGTTCTTTCTTGTTAATAGCGCGCTTGCCGGGGTTCCCTCTGACAAGCTTCAGCTCTGTCGGAGTGGGTCTTCTCCCGGCCATTTTTTGCTCTCAAAAAAAATCTTTTCATTTCGCGGGTATGCGCACAGAGAAGGGCGATTGGTCAGGAAAGGTATCGCGAAAAACATTTCCCCCCCCCTACCCTCTGGGATGAGGCCCTGCAGCGCCCACAAGGCCCTCAGGAGGGCCGATTCCAGTGGTGCCGTGGGTCCAGCGGCCTGCCGCTGACGTCGCACCCTGCTTCACGCCCTGACTTCTCCAGGCGCTGCTTGTAGGAGCTGTGGCAATTGGTGCACAGCGACTGCCAGTTGGTCCGATCCCAGAACAGAGTCATGTCGCCGCGGTGTGGCTGGATGTGGTCGACGACGTTGGCTGGCTTGTTGATACCTGCCTGCTTGCAGCGAATGCAGAGCGGGTGCTTGCGAAGCCAGCCTTTGCGGGCCTGCTGCCAGCGATAGCCATAAGGACTCGGAGCCTTGGCTTGATCTACGAGGGCCATGCGTTAGCCCTCCGCCTTCTTGCTCATGAAGCGGTCCGAATACTCACGCAACTTCTCGACGCCCATGAAACCAACCATGCAGCCAGCGAAGACCGACAGGTTGGGCGGCAGCGCAAAATACTCCAGAACGGGCAGCAAGCTAATTGCGATCAGGCCGCAGATGGCGCCCTCAAGCACCACTTTGCGACCTCGGCCACCACCATAGATCACGCGGCACATTGCCACGGCAGCAGCGATACCGCCGGTGTAAAGCTGGGGCTGGTGCGCCACCAGCCAGGCCAGTGCCGCAGCCCATAGCGTTGGGTCCTTTTCCTGCATAGAGGGCATCTCGATTCCTCCCATTGCAGGGAGCGCAAATAAAAAGCCCCAGCAAATGCCGGGGCTTCAAGGATTTTTAGGGGCGTTCACGCCTGGGGCTTTAGAGACGCGCCAAAAGCTCGCTCTTCTTCGTGGAAAACTCTTCTTCAGTGAGAACACCGGCAGCCTTGAGCTCACCAAGCTTGGCCAGTGCAGCCATGGCGTCACCCTCAGGCGCTGCAGCCACTGCTGCAACGGGCTGCGCTCCGCCGTGTCGGCCATCCTCGATCGCGTCGACCAAGGCCTGGTCCTGCTCCTTCTTAAAAGACTTGAACTCTAAGGCGTCATGAGAAGTGTGAAGCCTAATGGAGCGGTGCCCCATGAAGGACTTGCGCTCAATTGAAGTGATCGCCTTGAGAGGGATGGTCTCAATTACTTCACCAAAGAAGCCCTTTCGATAAAAAGCGACACGGCCACCAGTGACAATCAATGCGCCGTTTTGCTGAGCCTTCTTGCCACTACCCATCATCTCGCCGATGTATCCCTCACCCCAAGCAACTACCTGCTCACCTTGCTTGAGGTGCTTGGCTCTGAATTTTGTAACGTGCTTCGATTCTGCAGCCACTTCGACGCTCCTTATGGTTGGCTATCGGGCGGATCATAGCCAACAGGCACTTGGCGTACCAGCCAAATGCCATCTCGGAAATAGCGGTGAGAAAAACAAAAAGCCCGACACATTGGCCGGGCTTTCGGTGGTCACTCCTCAACACGCGCAGGAATGACAGGATGGGGATAATCTCGCTCAGTCGCTCACTGATGTCAACAGGCAATCATGCGGCCTCACTCATCAGCAGCCCTTCTGCCTCCAAAATCACCCGTACCTCCGCCAGGGCGTCGTCGATCATGCCGTCGAGCTTCTCGTTGATACCCTGTCTCCAACGTCGGCGCGTCGGCTCGGGCGTGGCATCGAGATCCCAGGTGTTCATGTCGTAGAAGCTGTCCGGCAGGATGATCACATCCTGTTCGAGCGCCTCGATGCGCTTCTTTGCGGCATGGCCGGCGGCGACCGCAGCATTCACGGTGGCCTCGCGCCGCCACGGCGACGCATCCAGCGGGATGTTCACCGAAACAGATTGCGGGGCCTTGCGGCGCACACCCTTGAGCTTCGGAATAGCCCAGGCAGTTACAGCCTTGTAGATGAAGAGTGTCGGCGCCGGGCTCGCGATCAGTGGCCGGACCAGCGTAATGGCCTGAACCTTCTTCGCCTTGTTGGTGCTGTATTTGGCGACCAAGGCATCCCAGTGCCGCCCCTTGAGCATGCGGTGCAGGCGGGCCGACAGCCAGTAATCGACCTGGGTGCGGTCGATACCGCCAGAGCGGCCACCCAGTGACGCCAGGCAACCACCCTCCTCCTCTGCCGACTTGTAAAGCTTCTGCCAGGCCTGGGCCTTCGCCGATCCCTTCTCGCCCGCCGCCAGAGCGGCAACTACTGCACCCGATACGCTGCTGTAAACCATGTCCTTTCCCCTCAATCCCCGGTGTAGTTGCTGCTCCCGGCGCCCAGCCGGTTGCCTTCCTGATACTGCGCCTCCGGCCCAGTGGCCCGAGGGGTCTTCAATTGCTCGATCCTCTTCAGCGCGGCCCGCAGGTTCATGCCCAGCTGTGCCGCCAACTCTTCCAGTGGAAGGGGCTGGCCGAGCCATGGGTCAATCCAGCCGGAAGCGCTGCAGGCACCGCAATCCAGTTCGTAAAAGACTCCCTGCACCACCCCGCGACCATTGCAGGCAGGGCACTCGCCAAGCTTGATCATGTGCTTCTTGAAGGACGGCCCGTGGCTCTTCCCTGTCATTTCGAATCCTCGCCTATGGTTGTTTCCTGAATCCCGTCGCAGCCCTTGTGCTGTGTGGCTTGTGGGCCATTACCCGAATCTGCGTTTCTACCCTCCTTCTTCCCGTGGATGCGCTCGAAACCCTTGGTGTCGAGAAACGCATGCCACTGCTCCAGGGCATCGCGCTTGCGCTCCTCGGCGGTGGTCTGGATGTACACCTGCACGTTGTGGCCCATGGCGTGGTTGATCAGCAGCTCGCCTATCAGGAAGTCGATGCCCTGGTCTGCCCAGCAGCCCCGTGCCAGCTTGCGCAGGTCGTGACTGGTCCACTCGCCCTGCCCCAGGCGGGTGAACACCTCGGCGGCCTGCTTCTCGCTCAGGCAGCGGCCGGACCTGCCCGGGAACAGGAAGCGGCCGGTGTAGCCCTGGGCCTGCTGGAACTCGCGGTACCCGCTCAGCAATGCGCACACCTGGTCGGTCAGCGGCAGCGAGTGCTCCACCCGGGTCTTGGTGTTTTCTGCAGGCAGGTACCAGCGGCGGGCAGCCAGGCTGATGTGCGGCCACTGCGCCATGCGGGTCTCGCCGACACGGTTGCCATGGCACAGCATCAGCAGGGCGAGCATGGCATCGGCGGGCGCCTGGGCGTTGGCCTCGGCCAGCAAGGTCAGCAGGTGCTCGATCTGCTCAGCGCGCAGGCGGGCGGCCTTGGGCTTGATGCGCGCTTTGGTGAAGTCACCGAAGCGCATCCCCGCCATAGGGTTGGTGGCGATCATCCCCAGGGCCTGGGCCTTCTTGAACGCATCGGCCAGCAGGCCGAACACCAGGCGCACGTACTCAAGCGACAGCTGCTCCTGCAGCGGCCACACCAGATCGCGGTCCAGGGTGCTGCGGCTCACATCGGCCAGAGCCATGCCACCAAGGCGCGGGATCAGGTGGCGGGTGATAGCCGACTTGGACGTGGCCTTGCGCTTGGTCGACAGGCTGCGGGTGCGCTCCAGGCGATCGGCGAACCAGGCCAGCAGCTCGCCCACCTGCTCCCAGCCCGACACAGTGGCCACGCTATCGGCGGCCAGGCGCTGGCGGATCTCCGGCAGCGCGGCCAGCACCACCTTGGCGGACTGGTCGGGGTAAGCGCCGATCCGGTGCCAGCGCTTACGCACCACCAGGTACCAGGTGCCGCGCGGGCGGGCCTCGGTGAACCGGAAGCGCAGGCCGGGATAGCGCGGATCGCGGAGCAGCACGGCGGAAAGGTCGTCACCACGGCGGCGCAGCTCGGCGTCGGAGAATGCGATAACCGAAGTCATGCAACCAGCACCCCTTCGTTGAGCAGGGCGGCCTGGGTGCGCATCACGCCCTCGGCGTGGTATTGGCGTGCGGTGTCGCGGTCGATGACCCGACTACGACCGTCGCAGGCGTCATGGCAGGCGCTACAGCACCAGGCGCCCTGCAGGTCGTGCGGCTTCTTGCCAACGCCGCAGGTGCCGGCCAGGCGATAGTGTGCGAGCACCGTGGTTTCGGGGTTGCCGTTGCAGACGCCTGGGATACGCACTTGGCACTCCCGGCCGCGGGCGGCCTTGGTCAGTTTGGTCTGCCGCATGGGCTGTCTTCTCCATGAAGGTCAATGACGCTGTAAGCGCTCGGCCACATGAGCTGGCCGTGGGCGATTGCCGAGGCCTCGTCGCGGTAGAGCGCAATGGGTGGTTGCTGCGAAATGGCCAGGCCAAGCAGGTCGCCACGGCAGTACAGGGCATAGCGGTACTCGGCGGGATCTGGTGGCAGCATCAGAATCGCTCCGTTGGGCTGAAGGTGTTTAGCAGGGAGCGCGACGACTGGCGCGGAGGCCGGGCGGCAGCCTGTTGCTGCTCGCGGGATCCTGCGTAGTTGGAAAACCGGGCGAACTCGCCCTGGTGCTGCAGTAGGCAGTGCCCGACAGGTGCATGCCGATGCTTGACCGCATCGATCTCGGTAACGCCGCTCTGACCAAGGTCTGAGTCGGCATCGCGATGCGCGATCAGGATGATGTCGGCGTCTTGCTCAATCTCGCCGGAGTCGCGAAGGTCGGACATCTGGGGCTTCTTGGCAGAGCGCGTCTCGATGCCTCGATTCAGCTGGGCCAGGACGATTACCGGCACGTCCAGCTCCTTGGCCATGGCCTTGAGTCCGCGACTGATAGCACCCAGTTCGAGATTTCGGTTCTGTTGGCGGCTGCCTGGCTCTGCCGCGATCAGGCCGATGTAGTCGATGACGATCAGGTCGAGCGGCTTGGCCTTGTGCTGGAACCGGGCGATGTTGCGAATGCGGCTCAGTGGGAGGCCGCCCTTCTGGCAGATTCGCAGGTCGGCGTTACGCATGCGGCTGACGGCGGCGGTGATCTTCTGGATCTGCTCGCCATCGCCCATGGCCTTGCCGGTGTCGATGCTGCCAGTGGTAACCGACGAGGCCGAAGAAAGGCTGCGCTTGGCCAGTTCCTTACCGGCCATCTCCAGCGAGAACACCAGGGCGGACTTGCCCTCGCGAATAGTCAGATGCTCGGCAATGCCAAGGCCTAAGGTGGTTTTGCCAGTGCCTGGGCGGCCGGCGACGATGATGACGTGCGAACCGCGCAGGCCCTGAACAAGCCCATCCAGATCGACCAGTCCGGTGGACAGGCCGTTGATACCGCGCCCATTGAATCGGTCGTCCATCTCGTCGATGACAGGGCCAAGCGCTTCGGCAAGGGTGATCACGTCTGGCTCGTCGTCTTCGCTGTTCAGTGACAGCGCCGCTTCCTGAACCTCGGCGATGATCTCTGCAACAGGGCGGGCGTGGGACGCAAGGTCGATGATGGATTGGCCGAGCTCGTTGATGGTCCGCGCCTTGGAGCGCTCCACCACGATCCTGGCGTACTCATGGGCGTTGGCCGCGCTGGGCGTGTTGCGCATAATTTCTGCTGCGCGGATGAGGGTGAGTTCGCCACTGCACAGCTCGGCACGGATGTCAGCCAGCGAGACGGGGTCAGCGGGGCGACCAGCAGAGCGGGCGGCGAGGATCATGCTGTACAGCTCGGCGAGATCCTGATGGTAGAAGTGCTGAGGGGATACTTTTGCACCGATTGACTCGGTGAGTTCCGGGCGAATCATCAGTGATCCGATGACGCCGAACTCGGCTTCCTCGGCAACGAGCGGGCGAGTGGCGATCATTGCTGCGCCTCCAGCACCTTGAGCACGGTGGATTCGCGAGTCAGGAACTCGATATCCGCCTTCCAGCTGCGGTCGTTATCGCCCACGTAGTGCTTCACGGCCAGGCAATCACGGAAGTACGCCACCCAGAACTCGCTCGCACGGAATGGCTGGACGCCGTTGATCTTCAGGTTCCAGCAGCCACGGATGTTGGTTTTGCGCTTGTCGTTGAGTTTCAGGCACTGCGGGAGCGCATGTCCGCAGGTTTGGTTGTAGATTTCGACGATCCGGGAATACGGGATCTTCTCAGCCCTGACTGCCTTAGCCTGGTCAGGTGGAGTAGCGGCCTTGCCGTTGCCGTGACGACCTTCCTCGCCGGCGGTCGATGCGGATGCGTCGACAACCAATGCGTTAGCATTGGTATTTGTATTTCTGTCTTTATTGTGTGGTAGAAACGCCACATTGGACGTGTCGGAAACGCCACACTGTGGCACTTCTTTTGGCTTGTTCGGATGGGTGTTTTTCTTGTCGATCTTCCACTCGCTGACAGGTGAAAAACCGATCGGGCTGCGGCTGCCGCCATCGCGGTAAATCACGCCCTGGCGGATCAGTTCGGAGATAGCGCGGGACACGTCTTCGCGACGAATGCCTGACATCTGGGCGATGTAGGACGCCGCAATGCAGGCGCTCTCCAGGTTATAGCCAGCGGTTTGGCGGTGGATTGCCAGGGCGACACGAAGCTCGCGGCCTGACAGCTCAGCCCCGATCAGGGCCTCGTACAGGTCGTTGTCCATTCGGGTGAATCCGCTTTTCGATTGGATGTGGGTGACGGTGCTCACGCCTCACCTCCGCACAGCGATGCCCGCAGGTGCTCGACACACTCGCGACGGAGTGCGGACTTCGAGGAGGCTGCGTATTGGAGGCGAATCATTCGCGCGGCATGGAGTGCGGCGGACTGGTGGTAGGCTTTCTGGTGCGAAACGGCCAAGGGTGCGGTGTTGCTTGCATCCATTGCAGAGTGCATAATCGACCTCGATTTTTGATGTAGAGAAGCCGCCCTGCCAGGCGGTTTTTTTTCGTCTGCGATTCGACTACTGGATGGATTCGCAGGTGTTTCAACCATCTACTGGCGCAGCGCCAGATCACGCATAGTTCGCCTCGTCAGGAGCTGGGCGGTGCAGTACAGGGCGACTCGGAAACGGACGCACCTCCTCCCCCGTCAACGTCCCGTCCTCGTTCTCGATGACAAAAATCACCCGACCAGCCTTCATCGCCTTGGCGATGGCTGGAGCGCTCACATCAAGCCCCTTGGCGACAGCGGTCTGGCCGATTCGCTCAACAAGCTCAGGCAGCAGTGTTCGGTTCATGGCATTGCCTCAGTGGTGAATGCGCACGATGTTAACCGCCGGTTAGTAATTCTTCAATACCGGCGGTTGAGGCAGTTAAATTAACCTCCGGTTAAATTCCGCGCATGACGAAAAAGAAAGATCTCTCCCCCGAACTGAAGGCCGAGTGCGAGGCAGCCAAAAGGCTGTTCACTCAGAAGAAGAATGCGCTTGGCCTGACGCAGGCAAAGGTGGCCGAGGCTGCTGACATCTCCCCGGCCGGCGTAGCCATGTACCTGAATGGCACCAACCCCCTGAATGCGAAATTCGCCGTAGTACTGTCCAGGCTGCTTCAAGAACCTGTGGATCGATTCAGTCCTCGGCTGGCTGCTGAGCTCGCACAAATGCAGGGCGCCCAGGTGAAGAGCGCTGAAGGCTCCCGGAGCACCGCGGCTGAAAAGGTCTTGGAGATGCTGCGCAAGCATGGCGGCAAGTCATTGGATGCCACAGCTCAGGATAAGATTGCGAAAGCGGTCGCTGACAGCCTATCCGAAGCCTCGACTCCTTTAGTGGCCACCAGCCAGGCTGCGATCATGGTCACGCCAGGCCATGGCGATATTTCCATTCCCCAGTACGACATCCGAGCAGCCATGGGCCATGGCCAAGTGCCGGCTGAGTACAGCGAAGTCATCAGGAATGTGGTCATCCGAGAAGAGGTGCTGCGCGAGAAAGGTGTGACCTACACCTCTGCTCAGGCGCTGTCGATGATCACGGGGTGGGGGCAGAGCATGGAGGGGACGATCAACGATAAAGATCCGGTGATCGTTGATCGAGGTGTTAATGACTATCAGGGGGAAGGCGTTTATGTGCTCACTTGGCACGGAGATCTTCTCATAAAGCGCCTCCAGCGAAGAGATGGGGATCACGTTTGGCTGATATCTGACAACAAAAATTACGAAAAGCAGTCAGCTCGCATTGAAGACGTAACAATTCACGCGAAAGTACTGCTGGTTTGGAATGCAAAGAAAATATAGAACTTAGCCGACAGTTAGGACGCCATGGATAAATTCATTTTTGAGGCGCTATCAATAGAGAGAATGATTGCGCATACAATCTTCCCCCGAACCAAGGAAGGCGTGCTAGTACCGCCCCAGCTGTCCGAGGAAGTAATCACTCTCGATGTTGACTCTAAAGACTTGCTCCAGGTGCGCATAACCGATGCACTGGGGAGCAACTCGCACGGGATTGAGATCAACGCAGAAAAAACCGATGCGTCATCTTTCATGCAGAAATCTGCAGAAGCTCTTAGGGCCGACGAAGCGCGCTTCATCGAACTTTCGAGAGTAATCGCTGAGGATCTGGCGGATGCGCAGACCAATCCTAAGTGGCCGGGTGGTGTTCTAATTGTCCTGTCCGGCCGTGTTGGCAATAACCAACACCCCTTCCTTGCGGCGATTAAAGCAGAGACAGACAAAGGCTTTAATATCGTTGAAGTAAACGGGTCCGTTAGCTTAACCCTCATAAAAAAGATGCTGCTCTCCCAAACCCAGCGCCTTTACAAGATAGGGGTCAGTGTTGAGATTTCCTATGCCGCGCCCGTAGCAGGCACTCATCAGCCCGAAAACTACAGGTTCTTCCTGTTTGACCACCTGCTCACGACAACCGAAACAAAAGCAGCCGCAGCGTATTTCTACAACGCTTTCCTTGGCATGAACATCCTCAAATCCTCAAAGTTCCAGACCAGAAAATTCTACGAAGAAACAAAGACCTATATTTCAGGCTTGGCTCTTGACCAGCCGGCAAAAAGCGAACTACTTGAGGCGTTGCGCTCCGAGCTTAGAAGCAACAAAGGAACTATGTCCGTTCCAGCTTTCGCCGAGGAGCACTTGCCGGCCGATTCAAGACAAAACTACATCGCCACCATGACTGCAAAGGGGCTTCCAGATACAGCCATGGTGAAGGACCTTGCATACATCAAAGCCAAACTTCGAAGACCCCGTAGAGTAGATTTCAGCACGGGTGTAAAAATACAAGTACCTGCCGATTTAAATTTCCAGGACCACGTGCAGACGTTGCGACAGGAAGGCGGATACACAGACGTCCGCATCAAAGGCGTGGTGGAGAGTCAAGAGTAATGAACATCGAGCAGTTCAAAGATTATCTTTTGGCTGCTCAGCCCAGCCTCAAGTTATGGGGGAGTTTCGTAGAAAAGAACGTCAAGAAGATATCTAAAGATAACGGCATAAACCTGCAGATACTTTCATCCAGAGTGAAAGAGATCGACTCAGCAATAGGCAAACTATCGCGAAAATCGTATGCCAATCCTCTGAAAGACATGACCGACTTGGTCGGGGTCCGAGCTGTCTGTCTCTTATCGCCTGATGTAGAAAAATTATGCCAAGCGATGATGCTGCCCGCTTGGGTTATACAAATATCCAGGGACACATCCAAGGAGTACGAGGAAGCACCGGATAAATTTGGCTATCAGTCCCATCACTTCGAGATACGCCCTAAAAGTGACTTAACAATTGCGGGCACTACGATCACCGCCGATACATGTTGCGAGTTGCAGATCAGAACACTGATGCAGCACGCCTATGCTGAGGTGGTTCACGATAGTATTTATAAAAGCTCTTGGAAAGTGCCTAGCCGCGCGGTAAGATTTGTATCAAGCAGTGCTGCATTAATCGAAACGGCGGACCATCTTTTTTGTGAAACCATGAACATTTTAGAGTCTGAATCGAAAGTCCGAGGCGAGCTACTTGAGGAGCTCACGGACATCTACGACTCCAAGGTGGGAATTTCTAAGTTTAAAGATCAAAAGTTTAACATGCTTGTTCTTGATCAGCTATCCGGCGTTATCCACCAAGACACACCGGATAAGATTCGCCACCTTCTAAATGAGCGCAGTTTTATTCAAGAAAAGGTGAAGGCTCGTCTAGACTCCAACGCCTTCTGGTCCCAGCCTGTATCGATACTTGCATATCTCTTAGCTGTCGAGCACCCTTCTTCGCTTAAAGAGCTCTGGCCCTACGCAGAGTCAGAAGACTCACTTGAACTTATCTATAGCGACTTAGGAAAAAAATACCATAATCATTAATTAGATCACGCCACTCAGAAAGGCGCCTCTTCCTCTTCATGCCGGACTACGTTAAGGTCCACTTCCCTCTCGATCACCCGATCTTCATCCGTCGGTGCATCCCACTGCAGGATCACTGATCCGTCGTCACAGAACGTCATGTCCAGGCCGTCTGTCTCTGATAGCAGCTCCATGATCGCGTCCCAGTCCTGATCTCTGTCCGTGTCCAACTGATGGATCAGAACCTTCCTCCCATACTGGGCAAGCGGCGAGTTGATCATCGCTGAAACCCTCAACCCCAGTTTCTCCAGACCAGTCAGCTCCTCGCGAGGCGCCGACATCGCGAATCCTTGTGCCGCTCCCATTCCCTACCTCCAATACTGTATATCCGTACAGATTACGGCGATCTTAGCGCGCTCGCTCGAAAAAATAATTAACCGCCGGTATTGACGTGAAAATTACCGCCGGTTAACTTTACCTCATCGCCGGATCGACACCGGCCAGCAACAAGGCAGCGAGCCGAACGCCTTCAAGTTCGGTACAGGGGCGCCTCACCCCGTGGCCAGCAGCGTAGATGGCCCTTGATCAAAGAGTGCTGACGGGTGGGATGCCATGCCATGGACTACTTCGCGGTCAGCTGTCGGGATCACAGATCCCCCGAGAAACCGATTTCACTGGCTGGCCTTGGCGACAGGGCCAGACGGGAAATCACCTGATTGCGAGCTACCTATCTCGCAACCGAAGAAGCTGCACGGTTAGACGGCCACTGAGCCGCAGTCCGGCCTGGACTGCCACCTTCACCCCTCCCACCAGCAGGAGAAGTGCCCATGACCGTAAACATCAACAACCTGACAATCACGACCCCCGTAGCTACTTCCTCCACAAACCCTGTAGCCCTTGAGCTCAGTGGCGCGCAAGCGATCGCACAGCTTCCGAACGTCGTGACTGTTCTGTCCGATGGTTCGGTCCAGCTCACGGCACCGACCAAGGGCGCCTCAAGCAAAAGCACTCACCGCACGCGGTGCGAGTGGAAAGAGCCGGTGTACTGGTCGCTCGCAAGCGCTGACGAGCACATCAGCCTGCAGGAGATGACGCTGACGAAGGTCAACTCCGCGCAGAAGGTCGTTATCGCGCAGCTTCATGTGAAGGATGACGACAGCCCGCCGGTAAAAGTCTTCTGGAGCAAAGGGAGCATCACTCTCGGCTTCCGCAAGACGTTCAATCAGGTGAGCCCGGTGAACACCACGCTCCTCAAAGGTGTGCCGCTCGGTTCAAGGTTCAAGGTCACCATTCGGGTACTGGCCTCCGGCGCTTTGACCGTGACCGCCGAGTGCAATGGTGACGCAGAGTCGTCCGGCCGACTGGACCTGGATAGCTCCTGGCGCTCGTCGCTGCTGAACTTCCATGGCGGCGTGTACAACCAGATCGACTACACCGGCACGACTCCAACAAGCGATGGCTCAGTCTGCATTCTGAGCAAACTCTCCCTTACCCACACGTAAACCTTGGCAGCCGAACAGCGGCCCGATCACCTGGTACTCCCCAGCACCAGGCTGCATCGGAGAGCCTTCCCGACCCTACACAAGCGTGTTCAGGGAGACAGGCGGGATCGGCTCTCCAATGCAGCCCCAACGGAAGTGAATTGCGATGAAGTCATTCAAGCAAATGATCAAGGATGGCGATGTGCGCCGCGCAGACGCCATGAAGGTGAAGCTCGAAGACCTCCATGAGGAACCCGGCTTCAACCTGCGCACCGAGGGTGAGGCTCTCGAAGCGAGCATCGACGCCTTGGCCGAATTCATCGCCAATGGCGGCCAGATCCCGGCCCTTGAAGTTCGCCCACGAGCTGAGGGTGGTGTGTGGGTCGTTGACGGCCACCGTCGTCGTCGGGCCATGCTCAAGCTCGACAAGGCAGGTCGCCTGCCACGCACACCCAACAAGGAAAACCCGAACATCCTCGAGGCCTGGGTGCCCGTTGTGGCATTCGAAGGCAGCGATGCCGACCGCGTGGCTCGGATCATCTCAAGCCAGGAGAACGAAAAGCTGTCCCCTCTTGAGCTGGCCGAGGGCTACAAGAGGTTGCGGGCTTTCGGGTGGTTCCCCGAGCAAATCGCAAAGAAGGTTGGCAGGACCCGACAGCACGTCGAGCAGGTGCTCACGGTTGGCAACGCGAACACCGATGTGCAGAACTTGGTTGCAGCTGGCCACGTGTCAGCCACGACAGCCGCTCAGGTTGTCCGCGAGCACGGCGACGGCGCAGGCAAGGTGCTGGGCGCTGAGCTTGAGAAGGCCCAGGCCATCGGCAAGAAGAAGGTGACGGCGGGCACGATGAAGGGTCCGGCGATCCCGAAGCCTCGACTTGAAGCCGTGCACACCGCCTCGCGCAATTTGATTGCGGCGCTGGACTCCATCGACGAAGACAGCCGATCCCTCACCATCCCTACCGCGCTTGTCCTTGAGCTGCGCAAAGCCCTGGACGGCGCCATACCGAGATAAATCATGGACACGATCACCTGCGGCTCATGGATTGGCCAGCTCGGCAAGGCGCTGGCTCCCCGCGAGCTGGAAGCGCTGCTTTGGGTGGCCCAAGGCTTGACCACCAAAGAAATAGCCCGGCAGATGGAAGTCACGCCGGGCACCGTGGCCAACCGCATCGAGGCGGCGCTCTTCAAGCTGGAGGCCGGCCGGCGCATCGAGGCGGTCACCAAAGCCATGCGACAGCAGATCATCAGCCCGCTGTGCATCGCCCTCGCCGGCCTGATCGCCATGCATGCGGTGATCGACGACAGCGACCCGCTTCGCCGCGATCGCCGAGCACCCGAGCGGCGCACCGCCCAAGTTCGCATTGTTCGCAAGGCTGAGGCCTTCGAATACCACGCCTGATTCCCAACGAGGACCATCACCATGCAAGTAGCCATCAAGCAGAGCCAGGACGGGCTGGAATCGCTTCGCCAAGAAGTGATCACCGCCACCGAGGCATTCCGCAGCAAGTCCCGCTTCTACGTCACGCAGCGCGGTACCGGCTGGGTCGTCGTGTCGTCCAGTGACAACCGCGTCTACGGCCGCAACACCGACTACCCGCAGGCAGTGCGTTATGCCCAAAGCCTGGAGCGCGCTATCGACGCAAAGGTGCTGCCTGTCGTGGCGATGGTGAAGGTTAAGCACATCGGTGAAATCGCGACGCGCTGGGTCACGCTGTTTGCGCTGCTGCTGATCGTGCTGGCCGGGGCGGCCTCGGCATGAGTCGCGGGGTAAACAAGGTCATTCTGGTCGGCACGCTCGGCCAGGACCCGGAGGTGCGCTACCTGCCCAACGGCAACGCCGTGACCAACATCAGCCTGGCCACCAGCGAGCAATGGACCGACAAGCGCTCGGGCGAAAAGGTGGAACGGACCGAGTGGCACCGCGTTGTGCTGTTCGGGAAGATCGCGGAGATCGCCGGCGAGTACGCCCGCAAGGGCTCGCAGATCTACATCGAAGGCAAGCTGCAGACCCGCGAGTGGGAGAAGGACGGCATCAAGCGCTACACCACTGAGGTGCACGTCGACATGCGCGGCACGATGCAGCTGCTCGGCAGCAAGCCACCGGGCCAGCAGGCAGGGCAGATGCCTGATCGGCAGCCCCGACAGCAGCGCCCGGCGCCCCAGCAGAGCCAGCAGTCAGCGCCGCCAGACTTCGACGACGACATACCGTTCGCCCCTCTTCACCACCTTGCGGGGGCATAGCCATGCACTGCCGCGAATCGATGGACCCTCTGACCGTCATCAAGTACGCCGCGATGATGGCCGCTTGCAGCAGGCAGCCATGGGCCGTCTACATGCAGCAGGGCAAAAGGCTGGTGGCCAACCCGTACCGGGGCAAGCAAACAGACCTGGTGGAGGTGTGCCGGCCATGAGCCGCATCACCGCACGCGTCCGGCACGGCCGGCGTCAGCAACACATCAATCTGCCGCCCAGCGGCTTGGGAGGTATCGGCCATGGCCGAGCAGAAGACCGGGGCGGCGAAGCACTCAGCGGACTACCGAGATCGGCAGAAGAAGAAAGCCGCGAAGCTTGGCATCGAGAAGGTGCACTTCAACATGCCGGAAGGGATCAAGACTGCCATGGCAGCCGAGATCGAGCGCCATGGCTACGACCAAGTGCAGGAACTCTGGCAGGACCTGGCCTTATCGTGGATTGCGCAGGAACCTGAAGAGCGGGCGCGCCGACTTGAACGGCCTGACGCGCCAGCTTTTTACATCTCGCCAAAACTAGCGCGTGAGTTTGAAGCGGCCAGTCAGGCCGAGATCCGAAGATATCCTGGCGACGAAATAGAGTATCCGAGCCTCAGCGCATCATCACCTTAACTTCGTAGCCTTTGCCGGTCGGCCAATCTTCACGGACCACCTCAACTACGCCCTTGCCTACCTTCTCAGATCCGTATTCCCCGCGTTTGATGAGTGACGCCACGGAATCTGGAAGACCGACCCCAAGAGCGCGCTGGGAGAGTTTTTTCGAGGCCGCGAGAAGCGCCGCTGTTGCCGAGGATGCATGGGATGGCTGGTTGTAGTTCAGAACCAGTTTGACTTCCATCGCGTAAGGGCCAGCTCCGGTGACGTAATAGGCGAGGTTATTTGCCAGGCCCGCTGAACTGCTGCCGATGTCCTTATAGTCACTGGCGCAACCTGACGATCCATCGCCGTAGTCTTCAACCCACTTCCGCCCTTTCAAGCCTGAATCCGCGAGCAGTGCACAAGCCTTTGAAGGCTCTGGGCTCAGGATTTCAGCGGACGCAGAGGTGGCAATGGCCAATGACGCGGCAATCAGAAAAAGCTTTTTCAAGACAGGCTCCCTGCCGGCCCCAATGCCGGTCACCCGTAATACCCCATCCCAAATCAAATTGCCACTATGCCGCATCCGGCCACGGAGGGCGGCGCATGCATGGAGAAAGCCATGAGCTACTTCTACAAGACCGACTCACCGAAAGTCCTGGCCGCCGTGCGCGCCTGGGATGAGAAGAAAGCCGCCTGGAGTGCCCAGCGCGAGAAGCTCGGCCAGGCATTCGGCGGCGCCGCCTCGCCGATGTTCAGCGGAACCCGCAGCTACGTCGGCGGGATCAAGCTCAGCGCCCATACCTCGCTGGATGTGCACTGGTGCCAGCCGGATCAGTATGGCTACCGCGCCCTGCGCACCTCGCCGAAACACGCCAAGGGTACCGACAAGGAGGCTCGGGCAAACGAGAAGTCCGAGCATCAGCGCCTTCGCGATCTGTGGGCCGAACACTGCCCGCCGAGCATCGACCAGGACGAGATGTGGACGGCAATCGGTGTGAACACCGGTGGCGTCTGGCTGGCCGGCGGCGTGTGCTTTGAACATGAGGGCAAGGCCTTCATGAACCTGGGCTGCCAGGCAGACAGCAAAGAGGTCGATGGCCTGGTCGAGATAGTGAGCAGCGAATACGAGGCAGCGCGTCAGCGCGTGCTGAACGCGCACAAGGCCGCCTGACCATCAAGAGCATGCCTGCCGCACCAACAAAAAAGGCACCTGCAATGCAGATGCCTTATGCCGGATTACGAGGGGAGAGGGCCCCTCACCGGCTCGGTGATTTAACCAAATTTGAAATCATATTGCCACCATTCCGCATCCGGCCACGGAGGGCGGCGCATGCATGGAGAAAGCCATGAGCAACTACAACTGCGACTACGTTCGCCGCACCTACAACGTCCCGGCAGAGGTCGGGCGTCGCGTCATCGCCAACGGCGAGCCAGGTGTGATCATGGCCGACCGTGGCCAGTACATCGGCGTCATCCTCGACAGCGACCCGAAGAAGCGCATCCGCAACTACCACCCGACCTGGGAGATGCAGTACGGCGAGATGGCCGAGACGCTTCCGCTCAAGCAGTGGGAAGTGCTCACCAACAGCATGTATGACTGGGATGACGTGAAGTACATGCTGGGCGATGCGCGCCACTATGTGCAGCGCGTGTGGGCAGCCACTCGCAGCCAGGCCAAGTACCGGGCCTATCAAGAGCTGGCCGAGTGCTTCAACGACGACGCTACTGCCATGCTGACCTTCAGAGTTCGCGCCGTTTGACCCTCTGGCTCTGCATGTCAGCGCCTCAGCTGTTTCCGTGATCGTTGCCGCTACGGATTTCCGACTGCGGGATTAAAGCAACTCTCCATGCCGGGAGCTTGCTGCAAACCTCAGGCGCGCGCTCGACCTCATTGGCGAAATAAGCAAGCCATGATCCATCCGGACGCGCAACCATCGCAGTCAAGTAGGTGCAGACCTGATCCATTGTTAGCCCCAGAGCTTTTGCGACGATCCGGTTCCGTTCCGCTATGTCCATCAACCGCTCCCTAACTCAGCCCCTCTGCTGACTGGGAATGAATAACTCATTCAAACGAATCACGCCACCCCGGCGAGGGCGGCACCTGCAATGGAGATTGCCATGAGCAGAAAGCCAAAAGCCGATCCTGTGTCACGCAAGGTGCTGGCCTACACCGTCGAAACCAACGACCCTGAAGAATCCACGATCCAGTTCGCCACATCGAACGCCGCGGCCAGGCGCCAAGGCGCGGATGAGATCGGTACTGACTTCGGCGCCGTATCGTGCCGACGCGCTCAGTGGGCCGACCAGTACGCCGGCCAGCGCTTCATCCCTGCCCAGGCCTACATCGACGCCGGCTGGTGGTTCGACTGCAACCACTGCGGCACCAAATGCGACAGCGATGC
The DNA here is from genome assembly GCF_039673365.1 of Pseudomonas sp. TWI923. Lineage (NCBI taxonomy): Bacteria > Pseudomonadati > Pseudomonadota > Gammaproteobacteria > Pseudomonadales > Pseudomonadaceae > Pseudomonas > Pseudomonas sp. TWI923. The sequence continues at coordinate 63,228 of NZ_JBDJLM010000005.1, forward strand.
CAGTCGCTGGGACGAAGAAGCTGAAACCGATATCCCTCTGGACCTGGTGTTCGACGGGCGCGTCGTCTATTGCTCGGCGGAGTGCAAGGAAGGCCATGAAGCCGAAGTGGCTGCCCGCAATGCCAGGTTCGAAGGGTTCAAGGAGCGGGTGGTTGCTGCTCAGCCTGGCGTCACCTTCACCGAGTTCATCGGCGGCTACCCGCGCTGCGGCGACAGCGCGAGATTCACCTTCCCCGGCGCCCGGTACGGCGGCTCGGTCAGCGAAGCCGAGGATGGCCAGGGCCTGAAGTGGTACGTGGCCCAGGGCGACAAAGCCGCATGGGACTACTTCATCGCAGAACAAGCCATCGCCTGACCCTTTGGCACTGCTTACTACGGCCTTGGACTTCGTCTGTAATTATAACCTTCCATCGCTAGGCTGTTTCTTCCTTCTTTTTAATAGTCGAGGGAAAATTATCTTACTACTCATACCTAAGTCGTTTTTTGTATCTATCCACGCCTGCTCAAGCTCTCTCCGAAGAAGCGTACGATAATCCTTAACCTTGATTAGCGCCGGGCTTGCAGCTTCCTTATACTTAACTTGAATGGACACTCGAAGAGCTTCAGTGCCAGACGCTATCAAAGCGCGTGACTCATCATCATCTCGACTCAACAAAAGCTCGACCTTAGCCTTAAGCTGGGAGGCGCGTGAACAGGCCTCATAGTAATCTTCAGACTTTTTAAACCCCTGCTCCTTTGAGTTCATATTAATCAAATAGGTCAACAATCCGATTAGCTCAGCAGCAGTGTCTCTTAGCTCTGACATCCAATGATGGCGAAAATTACTAACATTACCTTTGATTTGGTTTTTCTGGACACTAACAGTAAGCCACGCCACAAGCAGTGCAACCACAACTCCCGCCCCAGCAGGAACCACTGTCGCCCAGTCCGTATCGGAGTCAACGTGCAAGTAAATAGGAGCCTCTTTGACACCGACCTCAACACTACCAATTTCTTGCCGATACAGCATGCCGGCATCGTATTTCAAGTCATTGGCATTAAGCTCAAAGTTCTTAGGCAGACTCACAAAGTACCCCAAATAAGAAACCTAATATGTAGCTGAAACTTAAAAGGACGCGCTTCATATCTTACACATTGCATAATGCAAGCACAATTTCACCTCAATGAACTAAGCCCCCCCGGCGAGGGCGGCGCCTACATGGAGTTCACCATGAGCACATTCGCAGTGTTCGGCATGACCGCGAGCGCAGCGCTTGCCGATGCCAGGAAGCAGACCAAGAACACCAGGCCCAGCGGCAAGGTGAATTGCCCCCCATAGAGCTGACGCTCACCGAATGGACTGAGGCAGTGCAGCGCAATGCCGACGCCATCATGGCCGGCGAGAAGGTGAAGCAGCTCAGCGCCCTCTTCGACACCCCGCAGCATGCTCAGCAGTTCATCGAGCTGGCCAAGCGCGCCGGCGCATGCCGCGACCTGCGCATCCGCTGCAAGGCCGCCCTGCTCGACGAGAAGGGCCGCACGATCATCAGCCCCAAGACCAAGATGCCCGTTATCGGATGGGCGGACTGGAAGCCTGAGATCCACAAAGCCGCATGACCCCCTAGCGCCCCCATCAGTGCCTTCTCCTATGCAGCGACCATGGCGTACCGCCTAGAGCGGCGGCATTCAGTTAGCTTGAATCTCTTGGCCTCCTGCGAGCGTGATCAAGTTTTCAGCGCTCACTGCCTCAACGGTTTCAACTGCATCGAGAGCCGCCTCAAAAGCGCGCTCGAGAGTTGGGTGGCTCGGATGCCGAATCACTGCATGGAGGGACCGATCCTCTCCGCGCTGAACGCCAAGAGTCGCGTAATAGCCACCATCCAGTTGCGAAGCGCCCGCCCAAACTGCTGCGCCCCCGAAAAACTTCGTGCTCATGAGTATTGCTCCGTGATTTAGAACCGCTAGAAAAGCACATCAGCACTCAACTTATCCAGGATCCCAGGTATCCCCATGCCCACAGAAAACCGATCCAGCAATACCGAGATGGTCAGCGCGCCACGCGAGCTCATTGAATTCGCCGTCGGCTTCAAGACTCACGGGCACAAGAACCTGACTGAGCAGAAGAAACAACAGCGCCATGCGCAGGAGAAGCTGCGCGCCATCCTGGCCCAGCCAGCCGAGCAGCGCCATGGCGAGCAGGCGGCGCCCTTCAAGAATTGCATTGACGCTCGAGCGTACATAGCCGATCTGTTCATCACCAGGCTGCGGCGCCATGACTTCGATAAATACATTCGCGAGCGCCTGGCCGGAGACTTCGCCTTTGCCTTGGCCAACTGGATGACTGGCGAGGATGAGCGGCTGCGCTCTGACCTGCAGAAAGAGGTATTCCGCCGTCAATCAGACGAATCAGCGTATTCAGCGGTAGCGCGGCAGAACGACACCCTGCGTGCCCAGATGGCCGAGCGCGATGCGCTGCTGCGCGACCTTGAAGGCAAGACGATCTTGTCCTGGCCCGAAAAGCGGAGAATTTCCGCCGCCCTGTCCGCCAGCGCAGAGCCGAGCGCGCCAGCCAGTTGCACCTGGACCTACAACGATGACTCGTTCGCCTGGGACACCACCTGCAGCGAAAGCTTCTTGCTGATGGACGACGGCCCGAAAGAGAACTGCATGAAGTTCTGCTGCTACTGCAGCAAGCCGATTATCCAGGCGCCGCACAAAGCAGAATCCTGATAGGAGCACATTCGTACTCCTGCATTATTTCGCTGTGGGCACGTGCTTTCCGACGGTGGAACTCATGAAGCATTCAACCGATACGTTGAGTGCCCGTATTGAACCTTCCACCTGCGTGGTATCCACCCACCAGTCAGGCGTTTCTTTTGTAAGAATGCCGACGGCCGTCAGCCTGAGCAATTCGGGATTTATACCCAACTGCTCAGCTGAGGCCATCAGCGATATAAGGGCCTGACGAAGCTGAATGTCAGTTTCTTGCGTAAGCGTCATGGGTTTCAACCCCATCACATTCAGTGCCCGGATGCTGCCAATACATCCGCTTCATATGTTTTGGAGGCCAGCTTTCTCGCATAGCCTACGCCCCATGCCATCGCCCTGGTCATTGACTCACGTGGTCGCGAATCAAAGGCTTCTTCGTGTAATGCCATGCCAGTTGGGGCATATACGCCGATGAACATCTGCGTGGCACCCGTTCGCGACAGCCTCACCTCCACATCAATGAAGGTGCCATCATCAAGGGTTTCTTCGTGAGTTCGATGGTGGAGTGATGGGTCCGACCACTCCCAAAAGATATCGCCACGGAATCTCATACAGCCCTCCTGCAGCCGACTGGTTGGTAAGCATTAATCCCAAATTAGCCAAACTGCAGCGGTGATCAAGGCCGTTCAGGCGGATTGAGAACTGATCCCGACAATTGGCTAGTTTTTCTATACAAAAACTTAACCTTGTATAACTTTTTGCCGCGATAAGGCGGCCAAGGAAGCGTCATGCCTGAAGAAAACCGAATCGCCTTCGTGAACTACCAGGCCAAATGCGGCTGCAAGATGGACTACCACAGCGGTGATGGGATGTATTCCGAGGTCCACTACATCGACCCATGCCCGAAACACAGTGGCGCCGCCTTCGGCCCCGTGGAAGTTAAGCGCGATAAGGACGGCTGGTGGTGCCACCCAGACATCCCTGACTTTGGCGGAACCGAAGACCCGGGGCCCTTCAAGGCCTGGGCTGCTGAGCAAGGCCTGGAGCTGAAGACGTGGGATATGGATTCGGACCTGGCTGAGCATCCGTACTTCATTGGTGCCTGCCATTGCAACGGCTGGGAACCGCAGTCGCCTGGCCCTGAGTGGTTCCTGATGGGCATTTTCGACACGGAGGAAGGCCCGCATGTGCAGTGGGCGCGCCGCGAGGTGAAGGCATGAAGGCGCGGATAGAGAAGAAGCTGAGCAAGCGCTTGCTGGAAATAGCCCCATCGCAGTTTCACGGTGCATGGATCGACAAGGGCGAGCCGACTGAACTGGCCTACGAGCAGGGGACGCGGGTCAGCCACATCTGGAGCGTGGGCGGCGGCGTGGACTACTGGGGTGAAGGCTGCGATGCCTACACCGTCTGGGAAATCTGGAAGATGAACTGGTGCTGGCACGGTCCTTTCGAGGTTTACCCAGGTGGGCACCGCCATGAAGGCTACCCGAACACAGAAGGGTTTCGGCCTACCACAATCAACCTGCTGAAGCTCGCGGCCGACTGCGAGCGAAGCCACAAGGAGGCACACAAATGACCCGCCTCCCCCTCTGCCTCCTGCTGCTGGCCACCCTGGCCGGCTGCCAGCCGGACTGCTGGAGTAGCGATCCCAGCCAATGCATCGCCGAGCGCCATCAGGCGATAACCCAAGCAGCCGACTCCAGCGCAAACCAGCTTGAGCTCCTGCCTATGCGCGGCGGGTTCTATGTGTACCACGACGATCAGAGGTCTGTTACCTGCTGGTCGACCTCTGCAGGCCTCAGCTGCTTGCCCGACTGGATGCTTCGCGGTCAGAGCCAGGCCGGCAACGAGCGCCAGCTCTCCCCGCACGAGCAACAAGACAACAGGCCAACACCGGCCGGCGCCCAGGCGCATTGGATCGAAGAGAGGTATTCGCTGTGAGCAAGATCGTGCACCTCATTTCCCATTTCGGCTGCTTCGATGACCACGACTGCCAGATCGCATGCGGCCAGGCTGGTGAAGACATGAACGGGTCGGATCGACCGAAAGAGGTCACCTGCAAGAAGTGCCTGCGGGTCTATGCAGCGCGCGAGCGATATATCCGGGAGCAATTCGATAAGCGCGAAGCAGCGCTAAAGGTGGCGCCATGACCGACCTGATCGAAGTGAAGACGGCAGACCTGTCCGGTAAAACTCTGGGGTGGGCAGCAGGCACCGCCGAAGGACTGGACCTGTTGAAGTAGCAAGAAGCCCTGCGCGGGGCGGGGCCTCTAGTCAATGTGCTCGCCTAGACTCAATAAGCCTTTAGACTTGGCAGTTATTCCAGTGGGAGCTTGTGATGGCTATAGCGCTCGGCGTTGGATGCCCGCGACGGGTCCGGCGGGCCCTGTCTCTGCCCGCCTCGAAAGGGCCGGTTTTCGAAGTAATCGTCGCGATCCTCTGGGCGGGCCCTCTTGGAATCATGATCTGGACCGGTCGGCAAACCGCCCTCACGATCTGACTTTCCACCTTGGCCGTTATCCCTATCTCTGGTCATACGCACCTCTCAAAGCTCAGAAGTCCTGAGCTAAATTGAGTGTGCGCCTCCAGAGACTAGAGAAGTTTTATATCAGACCGATGGGTACAAACGAAAAAATCAATAACCGACTCTCGTCAGCTCCTCACAGAGAAAACAGATCGCAGATATTCAGCACGTAACATCTACCGCGAGGTGGCGAGAAGCTCATCAACGGAAGAGCCTTTGGTTGCGACGCTGCGGGCTCTCTCAATACCCCACGCCAACGCTGTACTCATCGATTCATCCGGACGTGCGTAGTAAGCATCCTCAAACAGAGCATCGCCCGAGGGGGAATACACACCGATGAACAACTGAGTCAAGCCAGTGCATGACAGCCTGACTTGCACATCGATTATGTTTCCGTCGCTGCAGACCTCCTCATGACACCTGGAGTGCAGCATCGGGTCTGCCCACGCCCAGTATTTACTGCCTCTTGTTCTCATTTTTCTTACCCTCTTCAGTTCTCTCTAGTAACGCACACAAACCTTTAGCGCACGTTACCGCTGGGCAGTTGGCCTGAACTGTTTCGCTATCGGTTCGTGCGCATTCCTCTCTATTCACTGCCGCAAGCGATCATGAGCCATTAGGATCATCTTCGCGTGGATCACTGATCTCGCCTGCCTGCCGGTCTGCGAACTTCATCCACTCCTCAAACGCAAGACGATGAGATCGACAGGTTTTCTCCCATTCGATACCGCTCATTCGCCCGTAGGCGATCTGATTCATCGTGGCGGAAATTTGCACATTGAGCTCATTCAATAGCGCATAGGCCTGGTAGCGGCCTTCTCTTGCGTCAGGCATTTAGCTCACCTCACAGGTGGATGAGTGAGCTATCAGGTTCAACGGCTCATACGGTTGACACCTACCGCCTCTTGTAAGTCCTTTCCATATCAATGAATGCCGATCAGTGGGTAGGAGTGTGTCATGCCTGAAGAAATCAAGCTGATCTGGCGGGCGCCGGTCGTGCGCGACGAAAATGGGATGTTCCAGCATCCGGACCTTCCCGATTTCGATGAGGGTGATGGCGACAAGTGCAAGGCCTGGATTGCCGAGCAGGGCCTGGAAGTTTGCATGGTCAGCCTGGAATACGCCGACGAGGCGATCGCCAACCGGTACTTCGAAAGCCATGACCCAGATTGCAGCTACTGGGAGCCAGAACGGCCTACCGGAGGTGACTGGTTCTGCCTGGCCATCCACGGCACCGACGACGGCCCGGTGTGCTGGTGGGGTCGCCGCGAGGCAAAGCCATGAAGAGCTACCAGGTCGTGATCGGGGTGCTGGTCCTGACGGAGGTCTTCATCGTGAGCATGTTCGTCAGCCGCGAGATCAAGGCTTGCCAGCCGCAAGCTGGCAACGAGCGCCAGCTCTCCCCGCACGAACAGCAGAACGGACCAACACCTGCGGGCGCGCCTGCGCCATGGAGTGAAGAGAGGTATTCGCTGTGAGCACGTCCGAGGGATAGAAAACATCAATAAAAATATCCAAAGGTGATGGCCAGCATCACCATAGCCATTCATTTGGATGGTCATCCTCGACCTAACTAGATTCGGCTCACACCTGATCTTGCAATCCTTGATCCTCTGATTGCATCAGACTGCATGGCTGGATTTCAGGCATTACCAACGTCTCTGCGTAGTCAATCCAGTCTTTGAATGCCTTCTGCTGCTGCAGCACGGCTTCTCCCCAGCAAGGTCCGCCGATCCGGCCATAAGCAACTTCATTCATGACTATTGAAGTCGATGCATCCAGCTCTCTGAGTAGCTGGTATGCCCGGTACCTTTGATCGCTATAAGGCATTTTTCACTCCCTCAACCCGTAACGCAAAAAGTGGTGCCCAGATCAGAGGCTAGTGGCACTACCTGATAGTGACAACGAAGTATCGCGCTTTTCTCCCTCCCCTTTTAACAACTCAAGCCCGCCTAGCTCGGGCATGGAGAGCTATTGCCATGACTAAAGAAGAACTGGCCGGCCTGCCGGCAAAAGTGCGCATCGCCACTGAGGCCGGCAAGGCTGCAGCCGCCGCCAGCACCGATGATGGCGGCAGCGCCAACCTTGATCGGGTGGTGATCCCTGTGCCTGGCCTACGCCCTAACCAGATGCCAAGCCTGCCAGGGTACGTGCAGAAGAAGAGTCGCTACCACCAGCAGGGCATCCACCTGGACACGCCTTGGCCAGGCCAGGGAAACCAGCACAGTGCCGGCGTGCAAGCCATGCACAAGTCGCTGAAAGACCAGGGCGTCAACTGCTACGTCTACTACCAGGTCGATTGACCTCAGCCTGCCGCCACCGGCGGCGTGGAGACCATCCCATGGAAACCGAAAGCACCGGTGACGTCGACAAGGTCACCGAGAAACGAATGGCCGACCTGCTCGGCTGCACCAAGCGCGCCCTGGAAGGCCGGCGCCTGCGCGGAGCGATCCCCGAAGGCGTCTGGATGAAGCATGGCGGCCGGATCATCTACAGCAAGAAGAGGTACGACGAATGGCTGGAAAGCCAATGGATTTACCCCCTGGCATCGACGTCCACTATGGCTCGCTCCGGCTCAGGTTCATGTGGGAAGGTACTCGCCGAAGTGAAACCCTTCCCTACCCCCCGACACAAAAAGGCATCAAGGCTGCATCCCAGCTTCGCGATAAAATAAACAGCCTGATCAAGCTCAACCTACTCGACCACGACAAGTATGCGGAACTGTTCCCAAGCTCCGCCGCTGTCGTGGGCGGTGTTCCTACGTTCGGTGAATACGCGCAGCTGTGGCTGGATAGCCGGGAGATCGCCGCGGGTACCAGGTTGAACTACAAGGGCACACTCAACCTTTATTGGGTTCCGCATCTCGCCTTGGTGCGCATCGACCTGATCACCTCCACACTTCTCCGCCGGATCGTCGCCTCGACCGAATGGGCCTCGCCCTCAGTGAAGCGCAACGCGATGATCAAGCTGTCGACCATCCTCCGCTCTGCGGTGCTAGACGGATTGATCACCCGAAACCCGGCTGAAGCCATCCAGCTGCCAGCACGCTCACGAAAAGAGGTTGACCCGTTCACCCTGGAAGAGGCCAACACGATCATTGCCGAGCTATACAAGCACAAGCACTGGCCTAGCCAGATCTACGCTGCGTTCTTCGAGTTCATGTTCTTCACCGGCCTGCGGCTGTCCGAAGGTCTGGCATTGCGCTGGGACACGGTCGACACGGTGAATAAGACCATTCATGTGCGGCGGACGATTGCGCTAGGGGTGGTTGAGGAGCGGACGAAGACCGGAAAGGATCGCTTCGTACTGCTCAACGAACGAGCACTGCACGCGCTGGAGTTCGCCAAGCAGTATGCGGAGCGCCGGAAACAGGGCAAAGGGCAGTTCACCGAGTCGCCGTTCGTCTTCCCGCCCGGTAAAAATGGGGAGCACGTCAAGCAGACCTCGGATCTGCACCACCAGTGGCGCCCAATTCTCAAGGGTTTGGGGGTCAGATATCGCCCCCCGTATAACTGCCGCCACACCTATGCGACAATATGCTTAATGTCTGGTCTCAACCCCGCATTTATCGCCCAACAGCTCGGGCACAGCGTGCAGATGCTCTTATCGACGTATGCACGTTGGATCAACTCGTCCAACGACTGGCAGGAGCTGCAAAAGCTCCAGATTGGTCCGAAATTGGTCCGTAGCTGCGACGAAGCCACGTAAGTTATTGATAGGTAAGCTCCTTGATCTCCACCGCTAACATCACCATGCAATTCGGCGCCAAGCCGCTGTTCGAAAACGTCTCGGTCAAATTCAACAACGGCAACCGCTACGGCCTGATCGGCGCCAACGGCTGCGGCAAGTCGACCTTCATGAAGATCCTCGGCGGTGACCTGGATCCGTCCGGCGGCCAGGTGATGCTCGAGCCGAACACCCGCCTGGGTAAACTGCGCCAGGACCAGTTCGCCTACGAAGAATTCACCGTGATCGACACCGTGATCATGGGCCACGAGCAGCTGTGGAAGGTCAAGGCCGAGCGCGATCGCATCTACTCGCTGGCAGAAATGACCGAAGAAGACGGCATGGCCGTCGCCGAGCTGGAAACCGAATTCGCCGAGATGGACGGCTACACTGCCGAATCCCGCGCCGGTGAGCTGCTGCTGGGCCTGGGTATCCCGCTGGAACAGCACTTCGGCCCGATGAGCGAAGTGGCGCCGGGCTGGAAGCTGCGCGTGCTGCTGGCCCAGGCGCTGTTCTCGGACCCGGACGTGCTGCTGCTGGACGAACCGACCAACCACCTGGACATCAACACCATCCGCTGGCTGGAAACGATCCTCACGGCGCGTAACAGCACCATGATCATCATTTCCCACGACCGTCACTTCCTCAACAGCGTCTGCACCCACATGGCCGACCTGGACTACGGTGAGCTGCGCCTGTTCCCGGGCAACTACGACGAGTACATGACTGCCGCCACTCAGTCGCGCGAGCAGCTGCTGTCGGACAACGCCAAGAAGAAAGCCCAGATCGCCGAACTGCAGAGCTTCGTCAGCCGCTTCTCGGCCAACGCCTCGAAAGCCAAGCAGGCCACCTCGCGGGCCAAGCAGATCGACAAGATCCAGCTGGCCGAGGTCAAGCCGTCGAGCCGCGTGAGCCCGTTCATCCGCTTCGATCAAACGAAGAAACTGCACCGCCAGGCGGTGATCGTCGAGAAAATGGCCAAGGCCTTCGACGACAAGGTGCTGTTCAAAGACTTCAGCTTCACCATCGAAGCCGGCGAGCGCGTGGCGATCATCGGCCCCAACGGTATCGGCAAGACCACCCTGCTGCGCACCCTGGTCGGTGAACTGACCCCGGACAAGGGCGAAGTGAAGTGGACCGACAGCGCCGAAGTGGGCTACTACGCCCAGGACCACGCCCACGACTTCGAAGAGGACGTGAGCCTGTTCGACTGGATGGGCCAGTGGACCAGCGGTGAACAGGTGATCCGCGGCACCCTCGGCCGCATGCTGTTCTCCAACGACGAGATCCTCAAGTCGGTGAAGGTGATTTCCGGTGGTGAACAGGGCCGCATGCTGTTCGGCAAGCTGATCCTGCAAAAGCCCAACGTGCTGGTGATGGACGAGCCGACCAACCACCTGGACATGGAATCGATCGAGGCGCTGAACCTGGCGCTGGAAAACTACCCGGGCACCCTGCTGTTCGTCAGCCACGACCGTGAGTTCGTGTCGTCGTTGGCCACCCGCATCATCGAGCTGACGCCCGAAGGTACCGTGGACTTCAGCGGTACCTACGACGACTACCTGCGTAGCCAGGGCGTGGTGGTCTGAGCTGAACACCGTTAGCTGAATCATCGCGGGGCAAGCCCGCTCCCACGTGCTACCAGCGTGGGAGCGGCGGTGCGCCGCTGCGACTTGCCCCGCGATGTTCCTGTGCGCATCGCTCAACGAATAATTCGTTAGCCTGCTTTCTTTTCCCCCGCACAACGGCCATGATGCCGGTACGCCCAACCGCCTACCCGCGAACGTGCCCATGACCGCGCAACAGCCCGCCCCTGGCGACACCTCAAGCATCACCCTGCAAATCCTCGCCATCGTCTTCTATACCTTCATCGCCTTCCTCTGCATCGGCCTTCCGATCGCAGTGCTGCCCAGCCATGTCCACGACCAACTTGACTACGGCGCAGTGGTCGCCGGCCTGACCATCGGCCTGCAATACCTCGCCACCCTGCTCAGCCGGCCCTTTGCCGGGCGGGTCGCCGACACCCTGGGCGGCAAGCGGGCGATTCGCTTCGGGTTGTATGGCATTGCCGGCTGCGGCGTGCTCACGCTGTTCTCGGCCTGGACCCTCACCCTGCCCTGGCTGAGCCTGCTGTTGTTGCTCGGCGGGCGCCTGCTGCTGGGCATCGCCCAAGGCTTGATCGGGGTGGCGACGTTGAGCTGGGGGATTGGCCAGGTGGGACCGGAGCATACCGCGCGGGTGATCTCGTGGAACGGCATCGCCTCCTACGGCGCCATCGCCATCGGTGCGCCGGTCGGTGTGCTGCTGGTGGATATGCAGGGGTTCTGGATATTGGGGCCGGCGCTGCTGGTGCTGGCACTGAGCGCGTTGCTGGCGCTGCGCAAGCGCCCGGACGTGGTGGTGGTGCGCGGCGAGCGCCTGCCCTTCTGGTCGGCGTTCGGCCGTGTGGCGCCCTGTGGCCTGGGCTTGACCCTGGCGTCGATCGGCTACGGCACCCTGACCACCTTCGTCACCCTTTATTACCTGGAGCGCGGCTGGACGGGCGCTGCGTTGTGCCTGAGCGCGTTCGGCCTGTGCTTCATCGTTTCACGGCTGCTGTTCGTCAACGCGGTCAACCGCTTCGGTGGCTACAACGTGGCGATTGCCTGCATGGCCACCGAGGTGCTGGGGCTGGCCCTGCTGTGGCAGGCGCCTTCCCCGCTGTGGGCAATGGTCGGCGCAGGGCTGACCGGCTTCGGCCTGTCGCTGGTGTACCCGGCCCTGGGCGTCGAGGCGATCAGGCAGGTGCCCAGCAGTAGCCGAGGTGCCGGGCTGGGTGCCTATGCGGTGTTCTTCGACCTGGCGCTGGCCATTGCCGGCCCGCTGATGGGCGCGGTGGCGATACAACTGGGCTACGCCTCGATCTTCGCCGTCGCCGCCCTGCTCGCCTTGTCAGGGGTTGGCCTGACCCTGCTGCTGGCCCGACGCGCCCAGCGCGGCTGAGCGCTCGGCAGGCTCGGGCGCCCCCAGTGCCTGGCTGAAGAAGGCCGTGGTTTCGCTGCGCAGCGAGCGGTGGATATGCCGGCGGTCGACACCGTCGGCATCCTTGCACAGCACCGGCATGCGCTGGTGTTGCTCGTCGTCGCACGGCGCCATGAACACGAAATGCCCGGCCCCGGCGAGCAACCGGTAGTCCGGCGTCTGCGGCAACTTGCGCGCCAGGGCATCGGCATTGTGCTCCAGGGCCAGCAACTGGTCCGAGTCGCCGCTGTAGATCAACGCCGGCACATGCACCCCGGCCAGGGCGTGGCGGCCGAACATCAGGCTCAGGGGGGCCATCAGCATCACCGCGCCTACCCGCGCATCGGCCCGTGGCCCCAGTTCGCTGTGGTCGGCGATCAGCACACCATGGGTCTTGCAGGCGTCGGCGTCGTTGGGGCGCTGCTGACAATAGCGGCGCAGGCGATCAAGGTCGGGTTGCGCGCCAGACAGGATCAGCGCCGTCTCGCCGCCGGCCGAATAGCCGATCACCCCGACTTTGCCGTCGTTCAGATAGGGGCCGACCAGTGTATCGGCGCGTGCGGCCGTGATCGCAGCGCTGACCTGCAGCGGCCGACCATAGAGGTTGCTGAGCGTCCCGAGGCGGCTCCGATCGCGGCTGTTGTCGCCGGGGTGGATCACCGCCACCACCACGAAGCCCTGACGTGCCAGGCCGTTGGCCAGGTCGTGCAGGGCCATGGGGCTGCCGGTATTGCCGTGGGAAATCACCAACAACGGGAAGCGCCCCATGGCCACAGGTGCGTCCTGGGCAACGCGGGTCTGATAGCCCTCGATACGCACAGGTCGCGCCTCACCGCTGGAGGGGTAGAACACCAGCGCCTGCATGGGCCTGCGGTCCACCGGGTCGGCCAGGGTGAGCCGGTGCAGGCCGGCCACCCAGGTTGCCGCGTTGGCCTGGGCCAGCAGGCCAGCGAACAGGGCGATGGCCAACAGGGTACGAAACGGAGTCATGCAGAGGCGCTCCCGTGACCGGGCGGACGTGTTTCGCCAGCATAGAACCCGGCCAAGCACAGCTACATGAAAACTGAATGAAAAAAAGCCGATCGGCGCTCAGGGCGACGATCGGCTTTGTCGTGACTCGGCTGATCAGGCGGCAGCGAACAGCTCGCCGGCAATCTGCGCCTGGGCCGCGTCGATGGCCTTGGCGCGGTGCTCAGGGCCGTAGGCCAGGCCGTGGGCACGGACGGTCTCGACATCGGTGATGCCGATGAAGCCAAGGAAGACGTTGAGGAAATCTTCATGGCCAACACCGGTTGGCTGGCCCTGGTGCAGGCCGCCGGCGGTGGACACCAGGATCACTTTCTTGTCGCCGCACAGGCCTTCAGGGCCGGCTTCGGTGTAGCGGAAAGTCTTGCCGGCCACGGCGATGCGGTCGATCCAGGCCTTGAGCTGGGTCGGCACGCTGAAGTTGTACATCGGTGCACCGATCACCACCGCGTCGGCGGCAAGGAACTCTTCCAGGGTTTCGGCGCTGAGTTGGGCTTCGTGGGCCTGGGCGGCATCGCGCAGGTCCTGCGGGGTACCGGCAGCCACCAGGGTGGCGGCGGAGAAGTGGCTGATGGCGTCGGCAGCCAGGTCACGGTAGACCACTTCGATGCTCGGGTCGGCGGCTTTCCAGGCGTCGACCACTTCGCGGCTCAGCTGACGGGAGGCGGAATTGTCGCCCAGAATGCTCGAATCGATGTGCAACAGTTTCATGGGACTCTCCTGTGAATGAAGACCGCGGTGGTGGGCGATCACGATGGGGAGAATCCTATCGAAGCAGTGAATGGCTGATAAGGCAGCAAAAATGCGTTAGTTTGTCCCACTGGTAGAACAGTGAGAATGCCCATGCAAGACCTCAACGACCTCTTCTATTTCGCCCAGGTGGTCGAAGCCGGCGGTTTCGCCGCGGCCGGTCGCCAGCTGGGCATCCCCAAGTCGCGCCTGTCACGGCGTATCGCCGAACTGGAAGAACGCCTCGGCACCCGCCTGCTGCAACGCACCACGCGGCAATTGAAGCTGACCGCCGTGGGCGAACGCTACCTGCACCATTGCCAGGCAATGCTGCTGGAGGCAGAGATGGCCGATGAAGTGGTGGCCAGCATGTCCAGCGAACCCCGTGGGCGGCTGCGGGTGTCCTGCCCGGTGGCCCTGGCCCATGCCTTCCTGCCCGAGGTGATCAGCCGCTTCCTGGCCCAGTACCCGCTGGTGCAGCTGGACATGGTGCTACTCAACCGTCGGGTCGACCTGATTTCCGAAGGCATCGACGTGGCCTTGCGCGTGCGTGACCTGGGTGACGAAGACCCGGCCCTGGTCACCCGTCGCCTGCGCCAGGCGCAGATGCAACTGGTGGCCGCACCGGGTTTTGCCGACCATATCCGCGAGCCCGCCGAGCTTGCCAGCCTGCCGGTGCTGGGCGCCGCCGAGGCGGACCGGCTGGTGCACCTGCGCCTGCACGGGCCGGACGGCCGCCAGGAGGAAGTGGCCCTGGAGCCACGCCTGGCCATCGATGACTTCGTCGTGCGCAACGCCGCTGTGCGCGCCGGCCTGGGCTTCACCGCGCTGCCGAGCATGTTCTGCGAGGAAGAGCTGGCACGTGGAGAACTGGTGCGCCTGCTGCCGGACTGGTCGCTGCCCGGCGGCTTCCTGCAGGCGGTGTATCCGCACCGACGCGGCCTGCTGCCGGCGGTGCGGGCGTGGATCGATCACCTGGCGATTTCGTTCGAGGCCTGTGGAGAGCGCTATGTCTGAGAAAAGGATGACAGAGGAACAGATCGCGCAGTTCTGCCTGGCATTGCCAGGGGCGCGCGAGGATTACAAGTGGGGCGGGATCCGGGTGTTTTCGGTGGCCGGCAACAAGATGTTTGCCATCGCCGACCTGGGCGGTGCCGGCTTGTCGTTCAAGGTGGCCGACGACCTGTTCCTGGGCTACTGCGACCGCCCGGGCATTCGCCCGGCGCCTTATCTGGCACGGGCGAAGTGGGTCAGCATGGTTGCGCCCTACCCCGTGGGCCGTGACGAGCTGTGTGACCTGCTGCGCCGCTCGCACCAGTTGGTGGTGCGGCGCTTGCCCAAGCGCACGCAGGTGGGGTTGTTGCTGGATTGACTCTGCATTGCGGGGCAGGCCCGCGCTGGCCACCTACAGCAGCTGGCCCAACCCGCGTCCATTCAACAGCAGGTGATCGAACCAGAACACCTGGTGCAGCGCGACGATGCCCCAGAACACCAGCTGATAGGACAGCTTGCGGGTCTTGTGCCGGAACAACTGCTGGGCCAGCAGCGCCCCAGGCCAGCCACCGAGCAGCTCGCTGGCATGCAGCACTTTCTCTGGGGTGCGCCAGGCCTGGTTGCTCGCCTGCTGCTTGTCCTGCCAGTACAGCAGCAGGCTCACCAGGCTCACCAGCGGGTACAGCGCCAATGGCAGCCACGACTGCCCGCTCAAGCCCATCTGCAGGCCGCCCAATATCGGCAGCAAACAAAGCATGGCCAGAGCGAGCAGCTTCAGGCGTGGATTGCGTACGCCCTGGGCCTCGCCACGGGCAGCGGTTTGCGGGCGCGCCATCAGCCGTGCGCCGTCGACCAGTCGACCCAGCCGAACTCCCAGGTGGCCAGGATCAGCAGACCAAAGACGATGCGGTACCAGGCGAACGCGGCGTAGCTGTGATTGGCGATGAACTTGAGCAGCGCGCGCACCGCGATCATGGCGAAGATGAACGACACCACGAAGCCCAGGGCAAACACCGGCAGGTCGCCGGGCTGGAACAGCTCGCGGTACTTGTAGCCCGAATACACCGCCGCACCGACCATGGTCGGCATGGCCAGGAAGAACGAGAACTCGGTGGCCGCCTTGCGCGACAGGCCGAACAGCAGGCCGCCGATGATGGTCGAGCCGGAACGCGAGGTGCCTGGGATCATCGCCAGGCACTGGACGAAACCGATCTTAAGGGCATGGTGCCAGCTCATGTCATCGACATGGTCCACCTCGATACGGTGCTGGCGACGTTCGGCCCAGAGCATGATCACCCCACCGACCACCAGGGCCGCAGCCACGGTAATGGGGTTGAACAGGTACTCGTGGATCAAGTCGGCGAACAGCACCCCCAGCACCACCGCCGGCATGAAGGCGATCAGCAGGTTGGCGGTGAAGCGCCGCGCCGGTGCTTGAGTGGGCAGGCCCAGCACCACGTCGAAGATCTTGCGCCGGAATTCCCAGACCACCGCGAGGATTGCGCCCAACTGGATGATGATGTTGAACGCCATGGCCCGCTCACCGCCAAAACCGATCAGGTCAGCGACAATGATCTGGTGCCCGGTGCTTGAAATCGGCAAGAACTCCGTCAGGCCCTCGACAACGCCCAAGATGATTGCCTGCAAGGCACTCCAAAAATCCATCATTCCCCCGATGCAGCACCGCTCCTGGCGGGCCGCTTGTAGTGATTTGCACGTAGTTGCCGCACGCGGCGCGGCTGTTTTACAGCGACAGCAGTGGCAACGCCAGCATAAATGCCCAGCGGCCTAAAGGTTTCATCTGGCACGGCCGAAATCCTAGCAGAGCCCTTGGTTCAAGGCTTGCGTTACCTGCAACACGGATCGCGCGCACTGCGCACTTAGCCGTTGGTCGTGTGGGGCCTGGCGGCAAAGCATGCTTGGATGCTTTCGATAAAAAGAACAAGACCGGAGTAACGCATCATGAAGACCCTGAGGTCGATGTCGATCAGCCGCCGCCTGTGGCTGATCCTGTTGGTGGCCGTGGCTATGCTGGTGGTGCTGGGGTTGCTGATGCTGCGCCAGATCCATGGCGACCTGTACCAGGCCAAGGCCGAGAAGACCCGCCATGTGGTGCAGACCGCCGCAGGCGTGCTGGCGCATTACCAGGGCCTGGAGGCCGCCGGCACACTCAGCCGCGAAGCCGCCCAGCAGCAGGCCCTGCAAGTGGTGCGCGGGCTGCGTTACGACCAGAGCGACTACTTCTGGATCAACGACCTGCAACCGAAGATGATCATGCACCCGGCCAACCCCAAGCTCGACGGCCAGGACCTCTCGGCCATCCGCGATCCCGACGGGTTTGCCGTGTTCAACGAAATGGTCAAGCTGGCCCGTGCCCAGGGCGCCGGCCCGGTCGACTACCGCTGGCCCAAGCCCGGCGCCAGCGAGCCGGTGGCCAAGACCTCCTATATACAACTGTTCGAGCCATGGGGCTGGGTCATCGGCTCGGGCGTCTACATCGACGACGTGCAGGCCGAATTCGCCCGCCAGCTGCGCGACGCGTCCCTGGTCGGCCTGGGCATCGCCCTGTTGATGGCCCTGGTGGTAATGCTGATTGCCCGCAGCATCGCCCGCCCGCTGCAGGAGGCGGTGCAGGCCATGGGCAACATCGCCAGCGGCGAAAGCGACCTGACCCGGCGCCTGGACACCCACGGCCGCGACGAGATCACCCATCTGGGCGAGCACTTCAACCGTTTCAACGGCAAGCTGCAGGGCGTGATCGGCCAGTTGCAGGGCGCCGCCCACGCCCTCGCCGAGTCGGCGGGGCATGTCGGCGACAACGCAGGCGCCGCCCAGGCGCGCAGCACCCAGCAGTCGCTGCAGATGGACCAGGTGGCCACGGCGATCAACGAAGTCAGCTACGCCGTGCACGACGTGGCCAAGCACGCCGAACAGGCTGCCAGCGAGATGCGCGACGCGCAGCAGCAGGTCGGCCATGGCCAGCAGGCGATCCACGGCAGCCTGCAGCAGATCGACCGGCTCTCGGCGACCATCGAGCAGGCGGTCCAGGTGATCCGCGAGCTGGCCAGCCACAGCACCAAGATCGGCGGCGTGCTGGAAGTGATCCGCGCCATCGCCGAGCAGACCAACCTGCTTGCCCTCAACGCCGCCATCGAGGCCGCCCGTGCCGGCGAGCAGGGCCGTGGTTTCGCCGTGGTCGCCGACGAGGTGCGCCTGCTGGCCCAACGCACCGCCCAGTCGACCGCCGAAATCCAGACCATGATCGAGCACCTGCAGGGGCAGTCCGAGGCCGCGGTCAGGGCCATCGACACCAGCAGCGAGGCCTCGCGCCAGACCGTCGACCAGGCCCGCGAGGCGGGCACCAGCCTGGATGCCATCAGCCAGGCACTGAACAACCTGGGCGCACTCAACGCCTCGATCGCCAGCGCCACTCTGCAGCAGTCCCATGTGGTGGAAGAGATCAACCGAAACGTGACCGAAACCGCCGGGCTTTCCCAACAGACCGCCGAGGCCGCGCGTCAGTCCAGTGATGCAGGGACTGCCCTGGCACGGTTGAGTGAGGATCTGGAGCAGTTGCTGCGCCAGTTCAGGGTTTAGGGGTAGGCCGTCTCAGCGGTTTGAGGCCGCAAGGGTATGGCGCGGGATTGATGGCGCCTATCAGATCGAGCGCCGCGCGGGCGGCGCTCGATCTGATAGGCGCCGCATCTCATTCGGCGAACACACCGCAAACCACACCCAATCCTCCAAGCCCCCGACACCAGCGAAACATCCGCGATCGCTTGAAGCCTGCCGCCCCTTGCTTGTAGCATCGCGCCCTTCCCCGCTTTGAAGGATCGCCGATGTCCGGCCTCGAACTCTTCGCCGCCGCGCTCGGCGTCATCGCCGTCTGGCTCACTGTACGGCAGAACCCCTGGTGCTGGCCGATCGGCCTGGTCATGGTGGTGCTGTACAGCTGGATCTTCTATGAAGTGAAGCTCTACTCGGACATGCTGCTGCAACTGGTCTATGCGGTCCTGCAGCTCTACGGCTGGTGGCAATGGACCCGTCCGGACCGCGTGGAAGACGCGCGCCAGGTGTCGAGTCTGGGCCTGGCGCCAATGCTCAAAGGCCTTGGCACCGGCCTAGTCGCCAGCCTTGTGCTCGGTGCGACCATGGCCCACTACACCGATGCCGCCCAGCCTTGGCTCGATGCGGCACTCACCGGCTTCAGCCTGGTAGCGCAGCTGTGGATGGCACAGAAGCGCCTGCAATGCTGGGTGCTGTGGATGGTGCTGGACGTAATCTTCGTTGGCCTGTTCCTGTACAAGGGCCTGTACCTCACTGCCGCACTGTACGCCCTGTTCACCCTGATCGCCGTGCGTGGCTGGCTTGAGTGGCGCCGCGACCCGGCACTGGCGGCCGCATGAAGACGCTGGTGCTGTGTGGCCCGGAATCCAGCGGCAAGAGTTGGCTCGGCGGTGAGATCCAGGCGCACTTCGGTGGCGTGCTGGTAGGTGAGTACGTGCGCCATTTCATCGAGCAGGAGCAGCGCGACACCTGCTATGCCGACATCCCCGCCATCGCCCGCGGCCAGTTGCAGTGGGAGGATCAGGCGCGCCAGCTGGCGCCGTCCCTGCTGATTCTCGACACCCATCTGCTCAGCAACATCCTCTGGAGCCGCGCGCTGTTCGCAGATTGCCCGCCCTGGATAGAGCAGGCGCTCAACGCACGCCACTACGACCTGCACCTGCTGCTGAGGCCCGAGGGTGTGGCCTGGGTGGGCGATGGCATGCGCTGCCAGCCTGAGCTTGCCCAGCGCCAGCAGTTCTTTGCCGACAGCCTGGATTGGCTACAGGCACAGCAACGACCCTATCAAGTGATCGAGGGCGATTGGCCCCAGCGCAGTGCTGCCGCCCTCGCCGCCGTGGCGCGGCTGCTCGATGGCCAGGTGCCAGCCTGTGCTACCGAATGTTAATGCACTGATACACCCCACCACCCCGCAGCCCCCGCAAATGGGGGCCGCCGCCCAGAAGTGAGGGAAGTGTGTCAGCACTGAGACACTGCCCGACAATCTCTTCACATCCCCCGTACTACGCGGCCTGCGGCACCTGTGCAGAGGGCGCTGTTTCAGCGCTGACACAGTATTCGTGGTGCTTTTCGAGCTAGCTCGAGCAAGCCTCTGATTCACAAAGGAAAACAAAAAGCGGCACAGCTTCTGCTCTCTGTACTCGCAACGCTGAACGACCAGCGCCCGATTGAGGGAGTAGCCATCGTGAGGAAATTCGACAGAGGCGTGTCCTGCCTCCTGCTGGTCGGTTTCACCCTGGGAGCAAGCCTGAGCCTCGAGGCCCAAGCCGATAACGGCCTCATCGTCATCACCCGTGATGTGCAGGTGCGCAACGCAACGCGCCTCCCGGTGATACCAGACCCGTCCCCGACCACGGCCAATGCCAACCCCTCAGCACAGATCATCAGACAGACCCATGAGCTCAGTGATGGTGACTTCGCCAGTATCAGCAGTGGCGCGGGCATCTCATCCCTGGTCAACCAGCAGACCAACAACATGGGCGGCAACATCAGTACCCAGAGCCAGCTGCCCAACCTCGCCGCCGGGCGTGGCAGCGGCTCCGGCAGCGGCATCGGCAACATGGTCAACTCCAGCGTGCAGCGCGGCCTTGCGCCCCTGCAAGCCCTAACCCGAGGCCAATGACATGAGGCATTCGCTGCTGATTCTGGCCACCCTTTGCAGTGCACCGGCGTTCGCCCAATCCCCAGTAGTCGACACCGCCATCATCGACAGTTCCGCCAGCAAGTACCTGGGCAACATGGCGGTCAACCAGGCGGCCGGCGACTTCCAGCAACAAGCCAACGCCCGTGCCCTGGCCAACGGCCATTCGGCCAACGCGACGACGCAGATCCGCCAGCGCCTGCAGACCACGGTCGACCCTGCCAGGGATAGCCGCGCCAGCATCCAGGGCGATGCCTTCAGCCGTGGCAGCGGCGTACTGGGCGTGAACCAGAGCGCCGGCGCCGGTACTCAGCAAGCCAACGCACTGCGCATCAGCATCAGTGCCCAACCGCAAAGTCTCGATGACAGCGTCCTGTTGCAACAGAACGTGGCGCTGCGCAACACCTCCGATGCAACTGACTCCGCACCCGGCTATCGCCAGGTCAACACCAGCGACCAGGCATTCACCGGTAGCCGTGGGGTGATTCAGTTGAATCAGAGCGCCGGGGTGGGAAACCGCATGGCCAACACCCTAAGCGTCCGGGTCGCGGAATGACCCAAAAAGGTAAGCACAACACTTAACCTAAAAAGACGGAGAAACACCATGAAACCCTCGATGGCAATCAAGCCTCTGGTTTTCGCAATTGCTGCGGTCATGGCTGTTGCTGCACAAGCGGATCAGAACAACCGGCGTGGTCACAATCACGACAGAACGGTCTACACCAACGCCACGGCCAAAGCGACCGATGTGCAAAGAAGCACTGGTAACAAGATCCTCAACGAAGGCACCATCAACAATGCCGAGATGAGCAGTTCCGCCGGTGGCGCCAGCGGTAACGTCGGCATCAACGTGGCGGCCGGTAATGGCAACCAGCAGGACAACGCAGCGGCCATCGCCAACACCGCGTCCGACAACGACTTCGTGTTCGGCACCGCAACCGCCACCGCCAAGGTCGACCAGTACAGCAACGGCAACCGCGTGTACAACTGGTCAACCCAGAACTCCGCAGTCATGAGCGGCTCGGCTGACAACACCAGCGGCAACGTGGGTATCAACGTCGCGGCCGGCGATCTGAACCAGCAGAAAAACACCATGGCCATTGCCAACAACAGTGCGCCCGTCGGCAATTCCACCGCCACTGCTTCGGCCAACCAGAATGGACCTGGCCTGACCGTCGAAAACAGAGCCGATCGCAGCTACACCATCGATACGATCACGCTCACCACCACCAAGAGTGGTTCGTCCTCTAGCAGCGGTTCGTTCGATGCCAGCATCGACAAGAGCTCCAGCTCCAGCTATAGCGCGTCTGGCTCGCAAAGCAGCAGCGCCAGCGGCTCCAACAGCAGCAGCTCGAGCGGTTCGAGCAGCATGACTGCCAGCGGTTCGAACAGCAACAGCTCCAGCGGCTCCAACAGCATGAATGCCAGCGGCTCGCACAGCTCGAATGTCAACGGCACCGCCAGCAGCAACCACAACTCGACCTCGAGCGCTTCGGTGACTGCTTCGCTGGATGCCAGCGCTGCGGGCAGTGCCTCGCAGTCGCAGACCTTCGGCAACCACACCCGCTCCAGCAGTGGTGAGTTCGATGCTTCGCTGACCGCCTCGCTCGACGCGTCGATCGACAAGGCGCACAGCTCGTCCAGCGACTCGGCCTTCGACAAGACGCGCAACTCGTCGTTCGAGAAGGCGTATGACTCCGCGTATGCCAGCAACCATGACTCGTCGTATGACAAGTCTCGCAACAACGCATACGAGAAGGCACACGAGTCGGCATGGGAAAAAGCCAACGCCTCGGCCTACGAGAAATCCGGCGAAAAAGCTTCGCAATCGTCGGACAGCATCTCGAAGAGCTGGAGCGAAGCTAGCGAGTACTCGCTGAGCAACACTGTGTCCTTCCAAGTGCTGACCCCGACCGGCTGGGCCAACCCTGTAACCAACAACGCCACCATGAGTGGTTCGTTGAACGGTGGCAGTGGCAACCTGGGCGTCAACGTGGCCGCCGGTGTGGGCAACCAGCAAAGCAACTCGCTGGCCATCTCCAACACCTCGTTCTGATCGCTGTAGCCAGGAGGCCCCCTTCGGGGGGCCTTCCTTCGAACTGGACCGATGGGGGCATCGAACATGCGAATTTTTGCCTTGGCGTTACTGCTGTGCCTGGCCAGTGTGATCGAAGCCGCCCAGATGCCGTTGTCCGTCCTGCCGGGTGGCGCGGTCATCTACAAACCGATCCAGAGCATCCGCGAACGCAAGTTCGCCGACCTTGTGCAGCAGAAAACCGACTTCAGTTGCGGCGCCGCATCGCTGGCAACCATCCTGCGCCAAGCCTATTGGCTGGACGTGGATGAACAACATGTGATCGAGGGCATGCTGGCCAATGCCGACCAGGACCTGGTCCGCACCCAGGGTTTCTCGATGCTCGACATGAAGCGCTACGTGGAAAGCCTGGGCATGCGTGCCCGTGGCTACCGGGTAGCCCCCGAGTCCCTGCATGACATCCGCATCCCGGTAGTGGTGCTGATGGATATCCGTGGCTACAAGCATTTCGTGGTCATGCAGCGGGTCGACAGGGGCTGGGTCTACATCGGTGACCCGGTGCTGGGCCACAAACGCTTCAAGATCGACGATTTCGTCAAGGGCTGGAACGGCATCATCTTCGCCGTCATCGGCCAAGGCTACGACAAGGGCAATGCGCTGCTCGCGCCACCCCTTCCGCTCAGCGCCAAGAACCGCCTCAACCAATTCACCCCGGTAAAGGACGCGGAGTTGCTGGATTTCGGTTTCATCAGAAGCGACTTCTTCTAACCAATCGGGCATGACGCCCAGGGGAACCTCCCATGAAGACTCCGATCTGGCTGATTGCGGCTTGCCTGGCCGCCAGCCTGCCAACCCAGGCAGAAACGTTCAAACCCATCGAACTCAAGGACCAGGAACTGGCGAATCTACGCGGGCGTTACGTGATGCCGGGGCGGATCGTCAGTTTCGGCATCGTCATGTCCAGCACCTGGCAGAACGCCAACGGTGAAGTGATCGGCGCTACCTCCTCGATGCAGATTCAACAATCGACCATCAAGCCACAGTTCTATGTGTCGATCATCAATGAAAAAGGCAACGGCTCGTCGCAGGTCCAAAGCGCCGGTACCGGTACTGTCAGCGGGGGCGCTGGCCTCAATACCACCCAGGGGGTCACCCAAGTGGTACGCGCGGCGGGCGACTACAACAGCGCCTACAACGATGTCCAGATCACCGTTGCCAGGGGCAACCAGCCACAGGCCAACCAACCACAAGGCCAGGCACTGGCTGCAGGCACGCCCCTGACCGGGGCCAACGGTGCAGGTTCGCTGAGTGTTTCTGCGGCCGGCAACGGCGTGCAGATGAACATCATCGCCGGCAACAACCAGGGCAATACCCTGCAGCGCCTGGGCCAGGGTGGGCTGATGCAGAGCACCACCCTGCTCGGTTCCAGCAATCAGGTGCGCAACATCACCTCGCTCAATGTGGTGCTGCGCGACAACGCCGCAGCCGGGCCGATGAACGCCAACCTGGACCAACTCAAAGGCCTTCGCAATCTCGGATACTGATCTACGCTGAGTCTCATCGTTTGCAGTCAGAAGGGACGGCTAATCCATGCATCGTTTGTTGACGTTCAGAACTATCGTCTGTTTGAGTACCCTGGCCCCGGCCACCTTGCTGGCCGCATCGGACCCACAGGTCGAAGCGCTGAAACAGGAGCTGGTCCAACTGAAGCAACGCTATGAAGCGCAACAAAATGCCCTGATGGTGCTGGAACAACGCCTGCGGCAAGTCGAGGAAGCCCCGCCAGCACCTGCCCCGAAACGCCTGGTCAAGTCGCCCGCCGAAGGGGTCAAGGGCGCTAAAACCGTGGCCACTGGCGCGCCAGGTACGACCGGGAGCTCCTACGGCCAGTCGCTGCAGGACGACTCCCAACCCGCGCAAAGCGTCTCCAACCTGTACGACGAAGCCAGTGGCTTCTTCGGTGGCGGCAAGTTCAGCGTCGAAACCGGCCTGACCTACACCCACTACGATACCCGTGCGCTGACCCTCAACGGCTTTCTGGCGCTGGACGCGATTTTCCTTGGCAACATCAACATCGACCGCATCAAGGCGGACAACTGGACTCTGGACCTGACGGCACGCTACAACGTCGACCAGCGTTGGCAGTTCGACATCAACGCACCCATCGTGTATCGCGAATCCACCTATTCCTCCGGGGGCGCGGGTGGGGCCGCCGCGGCTAACTCCGAAGGCACTGTCACGCGCGACCCCACCCTCGGCGACGTCAACGTCGGGGTGGCCTACAAGTTCATCGATGAGTCGGAAAACTGGCCTGACGCGGTCGCCACGCTGCGCATCAAGGCACCGACCGGCAAGGACCCTTACGGGATCAAGCTCCGGCAGGACCCCGGCAACGACAACCTGGCGATCCCCGAAGACCTGCCGACTGGCAATGGCGTGTGGTCGATCACCCCGGGTATCTCGCTGGTCAAGACCTTCGACCCGGCCGTGCTGTTCGGCAGCCTGTCCTACACCTATAACGTGCAGGATTCGTTCAGTGACATCAGCCCCCAGGTCAACAGCAAGGTCAAAGGTGACGTGAAGCTCGGCGACTCCTGGCAAATCGGCGGCGGTATCGCCTTCGCCCTGAACGAGCGTATGAGCATGTCGTTCTCGGTCACTGACCAGTTCGCCAGCAAAAGCAAGATCAGACCCGACGGTGGCGACTGGCAGTCGATCTCCAACAGCGACTACAACGCGGCCAACTTCAACGTCGGCCTGACCTTCGCCGCCACCGACAACCTGACCATCGTGCCGAACCTGGCCATTGGCCTGACCGAAGATGCGCCGGACTTCTCGTTCAGCCTGAAATTCCCGTACTACTTCTGAGCTTGGCAGCAGAACAGGGCTCGCCTGACGAGCCCGCGTTTTGGTAACCAGCCTTGTCCTACGGCACCTTCCTACCTCCGGCCTGATATCATCACGCACATTTGTGTGACGGTTTCATGGCAAGAGGAACGCTTACGTGAGAAACCTGCTCGGCCACCCCCGCGCCCGGCTGTTTGCCCTGGTGACACTGGTGCTGGTCATTCCCCTGGCGGTTCGTGCCCTGCTGGGCTGGTCCGACCCCCTGGGCTACCTCTCGGACCTGGCCATCGGCAGCTTGCTGGTGATGTTGCTGCGCCGCTGGCCAACCTGGCTGGCCCTGCCCGTACTGCTGGCCTGGGGCGCCCTGCTGATCGCTTCGGCCGAGCTGGTCAGCGCCGTCGGCCGCCTGCCCAACCAGACCGACCTGCACTACCTGTTCGACCCGCAGTTCATGGAGAACTCCACCGGCGGCGCCCTCGCCCACCCCTGGCTGCCCTGGCTGCTGGCCAGTGCGCTGCTGGTGCTGTTGGCCAGCAGCTGGTACAGCCGTGGCCAGCGCGGCACGCCACTGCCACGGGCAGCCTGGGCGCTGCCCGTGGTGCTGCTGGCAAGCCATTGGGGCAGCGAGCAGCTGTTCCCCTCCGACGCCGATCAGTGGCGCCAGTACAACCTGCCGCACCAGCTGTTGTCGGCGGCCACTGGCAACCTGCAGCATCGCGCACGGGTACTGGCCATGGGCGAAACCCCGGTAACGCCACTGCCCAGCGCCGGGCTGACCCAGGCCGACCTCAACGGCCAGAAGCTGCTGGCCGGCCCTGGCAGCGCCCGCAACCTGCTGGTCATCACCCTGGAAGGCATCCCCGGCGCCTACATCCGCGCCAACCGTGAAGCCATCGGCAGCCACTTCGACCAGGACCTGATGCCCAACCTCAGCCGCTGGGCCGAGCGCGGCATGAACACGCCGGACTACGTGCTGCACACCCACCAGACCATTCGCGGCCTGTACGCCATGCTCTGCGGCGACTACGACAAGCTGGCCAACGGCACGCCCAAGGGCGTCGAGCTGCTGACCCAGGACCTGCGCAACCAGGCCTGCCTGCCGGCGCAACTGCGCCAGGCCGGCTTTTCCACCCACTACCTGCAGGGCGCCGGGCTGCGTTTCATGGCCAAGGACCGGATCATGCCGCACATCGGCTTCGACGCGATGCATGGCCTGGAATGGTTCAAGAACGACAACTACCTGGAGTTCCCCTGGGGCAAGGACGACCGCGCCTTCTTCGAAGGGGCCCTGGGTTATGTCGGCGAGCTGCGCAAGCAACGCCAACCCTGGATGCTCACCCTGCTCACCGTTGGCACCCACCAGCCTTATTCGGCGCCGGAGGACTACCTGCAGCGCTACGACACCGCCAAGCAGGCCGCAGTTGCCTACCTCGACGACGCCCTGGGCAGCTTCCTCGACAACCTGGAACGCCAGGGTGTGCTCAAGGACACCCTGGTGGTGATCACCTCGGACGAATCCCACGGCATAGACGGCGTGCGCCTGGCGTCATCCTGGGGCTTCAACCTGACCCTCGCCCCCGAGCAGGCACAGCTGCCACGGCTCAAGCGCGGCACCTACGGCCATATCGACCTGGCCACCTCGCTGCTCGACTACTATGCCCTGCCGATCCCCGCGGCCCTGGCCGGGCGCTCGCTGTACCGCGACTACGATACCGGCCGCGAGATGATCGCCTACACCAACGGCGTGCTGCGTTACCACGATGGCCAGGGCACCCTCAGCGAGTGCGACTTCCAGCAACGCTGCCGGCGTTACGCCAGCGCAGGTTTCATCGCCGAGCAGGCCAAGTTCCTTGGCCGTGGCGAAGACAGCCTCGGGCCGCAGATCAATCTGCTGGCAACCACCCTCGACCAGTCGCTGCTGCAAACCCCGCTCAACCTGCGCTACCAGTTTGGCGGGCCGGCGCCCATCGCCCTGCATGAGCGCATCCGCGACGACTGGGCCGACAACCTGATCGGCGCCCAATACCTGGAGATGCCCGAGGGTTCGCGCACCAAGGTGCGTATCAAGGTCCGCGCGCTCGACCCGCAGCACGACGCCTACATCCGCCTCAAGGCCAAGGAAAGCGAGCAGGACGTGCAGCTTGGCCTGCCCGAAGAAGTGCTGGTGACCGCAGGCCAGCCGCTTGAGATGGAGTTCGACTTCGACAACCCGACCCAGCGCAAGGCGTTTTCCTTCCACTTGCTGGGGTACGGCGGTGGTGAAGTCGAAGTCAGCGACTTCAGTGTCATCACCGCCCTGCCGGGTGAGGAAGAACCTGCGGACGAACTGGTCGAAGGGCATATCGCCCATTCCAGCTGAGCTGCAACCGCCTGGGCCTTACCCCAGGAACAGGCGGTAGGCCGGGTTGTCGGTCTCGTCCCAGTAGCGGTAGCCCATCGCGTCGAGCGCCGCCGGCAGCCCCTGCAACTCGTCATCCGGTACCTCCAGCGCGGCAAACACCCGCGCTTCGGCCGCGCCGTGATTGCGGTAATGGAACAGGCTGATGTTCCAGCGCTTGCCCAGGCGCTCAAGGAAGCCCAGCAACGCCCCCGGCCGTTCGGGGAACTCGAAGCGCAGCACCCTCTCGTTCACCCCTGGCGCGGCATGCCCGCCAACGGTGTGGCGCACGTGCAACTTGGCCAGTTCGTTGTCGGTCAGATCGAGCACCTGGTAACCCTGCCCGGCCAGGCTCGCCAGCAGTTGCTCGCGCGGATCGTGCTGCGGGTGGGTCTGTACGCCAACGAACAGCCGCGCCTCCTTGCCCGGGTAGTAGCGGTAGTTGAACTCGGTGATCTGGCGTTTGCCCAGGGCCTGGCAGAACGCCCGGAAACTGCCTGGCTGCTCGGGGATGGTCACGGCGATCACCGCCTCGCGCTGCTCACCCAGCTCAGCCCGCTCGGCCACATGGCGCAGACGATCGAAATTGACGTTGGCACCCGAATCGATGGCCACCAGCACTTGCCCCTGCAGCCCTTCACGGGCCACGTATTTCTTGATCCCGGCGACCGCCAGGGCACCGGAGGGCTCGGTGATCGAGCGGGTATCGTCGTAGATGTCCTTGATGGCCGCGCACAGCTCATCGTTGCCCACCGTCACCACCTCGTCGACGAAGTGCCGGCACAGTTCGAAGCAGTGGGCACCGATCTGCGCCACCGCGACGCCGTCGGCAAAGGTCCCCACCTGCGGCAGGATCACCCGCTCACCGGCCGCCAGGGCGGCCTGCAGGCAGTTGGAGTCGGCCGGTTCCACACCGATCACCTTCACCTCCGGGCGCAGGTACTTCACATAGGCGGCAATGCCGGCGATCAGCCCGCCGCCGCCCACCGGCACGAAGATCGCGTGCAACGGGCCAGGATGCTGGCGCAGGATCTCCATGGCCACGGTGCCTTGCCCGGCGATCACGTCCGGGTCGTCGAACGGCGGCACGAAGGTGGCGCCGTCCTGGTCGGCCAGGGCCAGCGCATGGGCCAGTGCATGGGGGAAGCTCTCGCCGTGCAGCACCACATGGCCGCCCCGCGAGCGCACGCCCTCGACCTTCAGCGAAGGCGTGGTGGTGGGCATGACGATGGTGGCCTTGATGCCCAGGTGCGAGGCCGCCATGGCCACGCCCTGGGCGTGGTTGCCCGCTGACGCGGTGATCACCCCGCGCGCACGCTGGGCGTCGGTCAGGCGTGACAGGCGGGTGTAGGCGCCGCGAATCTTGAACGAGAACGTCGGCTGCAGGTCTTCACGCTTGAGCAGTACCGGGTTGCCAAGCGCGGCCGACAGCGCCGGAGCTGGTTGCAGCGGGGTCTCGATGGCCAGGTCGTATACCGGCGCGCCAAGAATGCGGCGCACCTGCTCGGACAGCAGTTGCTGGGGCGTGGTACGGGGGCTGACGCTCAGATTGGTCATCGATGACTCCTGGTTTTCTTGATGTTGCCCAGGAGTCAGAGAGAAGAAACCCGCCTCCAGGGCGGGTTCGGTGCACGTACGCGCTAGCCCGCCAATCCGATAATGGCGGTAATAATAATGCTCGCGGTGCGCAGGTGCGGGAATGTGTTCATGGGTCGGGAACTTATCCTGCGCAGTTCTCGCAAGTCAACACCCTTTCGCGGCGTCCTGCGCCGATAGCGGCACATCGAACACCTTGTCGAACCCCCACTGGAAGACAAAGGCATACACAAAAAAGAAGGCGAACAACGCCAGGTTGGTGACCAGCGCCGCCCACAAGCTGATGCCCAGCCAGTACGCCACCAGCGGCAGCAGGATCAGTACCAGCCCGCCCTCGAAACCCAAGGCATGCAGCAGCCGGCGCAGGAAGGTGCGGCTGCGCTGGGGCTGGCGTGCTTCCCAGCGCTCGAAGGCCCAGTTGAAGGCCATGTTCCAGCTCATGGCGATCGCCGACATGAGCATCGACAACACCGCCGATTCGGCCATGCCGGCGCCGAACGCCAGCTCCAGCGCCGGCGCCACGCAGGCCACGGCGATGGCCTCGTAGAGGATGGCCTGGACGATCTTGCGGGCCTTGCCTTGCATGTGCTGCTCCCGAAAACAAAGAGCTACAACATAACAAAATATGGGGTCCTGGAAAAAGCCTGCAATAAATTTTGAACCCTCGGCGGCCCGCACAGCTCCACAGGTTGCCGTGCAAAGCCATGGCGTTGACCTGGATCGCTTGCACCCACTCATCCATTGGACAACCGCGCCTCCGGCTGCTTCTATCAATCATTCGCAAGGAGTGCTTTGTCCTACAACTTCGTCCAGGGAATCGAACGAGGAGTTAGACCATGGCCTACACCGTCATGATGGTATTCGGTACCCGCCCTGAAGCAATCAAGATGGCCCCACTGGCCCGGGTGCTGCGCAACTGGCCCGAAGTCGACCTGCATATCTGCTCCACCGGCCAGCACCGCGAGATGCTCGAGCAAGTGCTCACCGCCTTCGGCCTGCGGGTCGACCAGGACCTCAAGGTGATGACCCAGAACCAGACCCTCAACGGCCTGGCCCGCGACCTGCTGGACAAACTCGACAGGGCCTATGAGCAG
The DNA here is from genome assembly GCF_039673365.1 of Pseudomonas sp. TWI923. NCBI lineage: Bacteria > Pseudomonadati > Pseudomonadota > Gammaproteobacteria > Pseudomonadales > Pseudomonadaceae > Pseudomonas > Pseudomonas sp. TWI923. The sequence goes on from NZ_JBDJLM010000005.1 coordinate 93,569, forward strand.
ACCAGGCCCGACATCGTGCTGGTGCATGGCGACACCACCACCAGTTTCATCGCCTCCCTGGCCGCCTTCCACCGGCACATCCCCATCGGCCACGTCGAGGCCGGCCTGCGCACCGGCAACCTGCAGCAACCCTGGCCCGAGGAAGCCAACCGGCGCCTGACCGGGGTGCTCGCCGACCTGCACTTCACCCCCACCCGCGACTCCGACGCCAACCTGATCCGTGAAGGCGTGCCCCCGGAGCACATCGAGGTCACCGGCAACACGGTGATCGACGCCTTGCTGTGGATGCGCGACAAGTTGCAGAAAGAAAACTGGCGCCCGGCCGCCGAATCGCCGCTGAACGTGCTGCGCGATGACCAGCGCATGGTGCTGATCACCGGCCATCGTCGAGAAAACTTCGGCAGCGGTTTCGAGCGTATCTGCCTGGCCCTGGCCGAGCTCGCCCTGCGCTACCCGGACGTCCAGTTCCTGTACCCGGTGCACCTCAATCCGCAGGTGCAGCATGCCGTGTACAGCGTGCTGTCCGGCCGCGATAACATCCACCTGGTCGCCCCCCAGGACTATCCGCACTTCGTCTGGCTGATGAACCGTGCCCACCTGATCCTCACCGACTCCGGCGGTGTGCAGGAAGAAGCCCCCGCCCTGGGCAAGCCGGTGCTGGTACTGCGCAAGGTCACCGAGCGCCCCGCCGTGCTCAAGGGCGGCACGGTCAAGCTGGTCGGCACCCTGACCGAACGCATCGTCCACGAAACCAGCCAACTGCTCGACGACCCCGACGCCTACGCGCGCATGGCCCGGGTCTACACCCCGTTCGGTGACGGCCATGCCAGCGAGCGTATTGCCGAGCGCCTGAGCCGCTGGTTCGCCGAACAACATGCCGCACGGGACAACGCATGAGCCTGGCCTTCGTCGACTTCCTTACCTACGTGCTGTTCGGCCTGAAGATCGTTGCCATCATCCTGGCCACGCTGATGTTCCTGCTGGGCCTGGACGACCTGTTCATCGACCTGTGCTACTGGGGCCGCACGCTGATCCGGCGCTTTCGCATCTACGACAAGCACGACAAGGCCGACGAAAAACGCCTGTTCGAGATGCCGGAAAAACCCCTGGCGATCATGGTCCCGGCCTGGAACGAAGTCGGCGTGGTCGGCGAGATGGCCCGCCTGGCGGCTTCGACCATCGACTACGAGAACTACCAGATCTTCGTCGGCACCTACCCCAACGATCCGCAAACCCAGGCCGACGTCGATGCCGTGTGCCTGCACTACCCCAACGTGCACAAGGTGGTATGCGCCCGCCCCGGCCCCACCAGCAAGGCCGACTGTCTGAACAACATCATCGACGCCATCCTGCGCTTCCAGCAGGACGCGCGCATCGAGTTCGCCGGCTTCATCCTGCATGACGCCGAAGACGTCATCTCGCCCATGGAACTGCGCCTGTTCAACTACCTGCTGCCGAACAAGGACATGATCCAGATCCCGGTGTACCCCTATGCCCCGGAATGGAAAGGCTTCACCGCCGGGCACTATGTCGACGAGTTCGCCGAGAACCACGGCAAGGACGTGATCGTGCGCGAGGCGCTCACCGGCCAGGTACCCAGCGCCGGCGTGGGCACCTGCTTCAGCCGCCGGGCGATCAGCGCCCTGCTCGAAGACGGCGACGGCATCGCCTTCGACGTGCAATCGCTGACCGAGGACTACGACATCGGTTTCCGGCTCAAGCAAAAGGGCATGAAATGCATCTTCGCCCGCTACTCCATCACCGACCCGGCCCTGGCCCTCAAGCAGGAGTGGCGCCCCGGCATGAGCCGCGCATTCGCCCAGGTGATCTGCGTGCGCGAGCACTTTCCCCGCGACTGGCAGCATGCCATTCGGCAGAAGTCGCGGTGGATCGTCGGCATCGTGTTCCAGGGCACCAGCAACCTCGGCTGGAGCCGCACCGGCGCGCTCAACTACTTCCTCTGGCGCGATCGCCGCGGCCTGTTCGCCTACCTGCTGAGTTTTTTGGTCAACCTGTTGCTGCTGGTGCTGCTGGCCATGTGGCTGGTCACGGTGATTGCGCCGGAGTCGTGGCGTTTCATGTCGATCCTCAGCGACAGCAAGCTGCTCAGCCTGCTGCTTTGGCTCAACGGCCTGCTGCTGGTCAACCGGCTGTTCCAGCGGTTCTGGTTCGTCACCCGCTACTACGGCATCTTCGAGGGGTTGCTGTCGGCACCTCGGATGATGTGGAGCAACTTCGTCAACTTCTTCGCCAACCTGCGCGCCCTGCGCCAGGTCATGGAGATGGGCGACTCACGGCGCGTGGCCTGGGACAAGACCACCCATGAGTTCCCTGCCCTCGCCACCCCGGCACGCACGCCGCTGGGGCATCGCCTGATGGAAAAGGGCCTGATCACCGAGCAGCAACTGGAGCAGGCGATCACCAGCCCGGTGCGCCGACGCCTGGGCCGCGAACTGTTGTTGCGCGGCTGGCTCACCAGCGAACAGTTGGTTCAGACCCTGGCCGAGCAGCTCGACCTGCCGTGGGCGCCCCTCAACCCCTTCAAGATCGACCGGCAACTGATCGACAAGCTGCCGCGCAAGCTCGCCACCCACTACGGCGTGTTACCGGTAGAGGAAGACGGCGACACCCTGGTGCTGGCCAGCGAAAGCCCGGTCAGCCAGGTTTCGCTGGGGGTCATCAGCCGCCAGCTCAAGCGCCCGGTGCGGGCCCGTCTGGCTCCCCAGGGCCGGGTCACGCTCGGCCTGCGCTACCACTACCCGAGCCCCTGGCAGCAGCCTGAGACCCGCCAGATGCTCAAGGTGCTGGAGCGCCACCAGGACGATGCCGAGCTGATCGAGAAGGTCTGCACCCACCAGGTCATGCTCGGCACCCTGCTGCAAGTACGTGGCATGGTCCCAACCACCCTGTTCAACCAGGCACTGATCGACTTCGACCCCGAACGGCAGAGCCTTGGCGAGCACCTGATCGAACGCGGGATCATCACCGAGGCGGTGTTGCAGCAGGCGCTCGACGAACAGGCCAGCGAACAGCAGGCCGCCTATGAACTGACCCGGGAGGTGGCATGACGCCGCGTTTTTCCCTGAGTGTGGCCAGCCTGTTGCTGTGCACCTCTGCCCTGGCCGCACCCACGGCACCCATGAGCGACTTCCAGCGCTTCACCAGCTACCCGTTCATGGAGCGTGGCTACCGTGAAGCGCAACGGGACAACTGGGCCGAGGTCGAGCGGCTTACCCGCCACGTGCTCAAACGCGTGCCCAACAACAACGAGGCCCGCGCCCTGCTGGCCGAGGCCCTCGCCCACCAGCGCCGCTACAAGGAAGCCGAGGCCATCGCCGATGACCTCGACGACAACCCCGAACATGCCAACGCCCTGCTGGAGCTGCGCCTGACCTGGATCGAGCAGGACCCGCCGCCCGCCAGCCAGGTGGAGGGCTGGCTGGCCAGCAGCGACGCCAACCAGCGCATCCGCCTGTGGCAGGCCTACAGCCTGAGCCTGGCCAAGTTCGGTGGCGCACGCCGCGCCCTGGACTGGCTCAACCAGTTGCCGCCACGGGACGACGGCGCAGTGCTGCGCCTGGCCCGGGGCACGTTCGCCGAACAGTTGCGCAACTGGGGGGAAACCATCGAACAGTTGCAACCCTTGGCCGCCAAGGGCCAACTGCCACCGGCAGACTGGCAGCGGCTGGCCAATGCCTACATCCAGCAGGTCGACGAACAGGGCCTGACCAAACTGCTGGCCAGCGCCCCATCACCCCAGGCTGCCACCCAGGCACGCCTGGCCATGGCCGAACGAGCTATCGCCATGGGCCATAACCAGCAAGCCCAGCGCTGGTTGCAGAGCCTGCCCGCCGAACAATTGCAGCAGCCCGAACAGCGTCAGCAATTGTGGGAGCTGGCCCGCGCAGGCAACGACGCCGCACTGGTACGCAGCCTGAGCAACCAGTTGCAGCGCCCCTGCCTGGAAACCGTCGATTGGCTGTCGCGCAAGGACCCGGCGCTGGCCCGCGAGCAGCTGGGCCAATGCCAGGCCAATGGCGATGAACGTGCTTACGCCATCCTCAAACAGCGCTTGTATGGCGACCCGCCTCGCCCACCGCAACCACACACGCCTGCGCAATGGGAGCAGCGTTACCGCCAGACCGGCGACCTTGCCGCGCTGGAACAAGCCAGTTTCATGTGGCTGGAACAAGGCCAGGTAGAGCGCGCCCGGCAACTGCTCGAGCAGGCCTACGACCGCCGCCAGGGCCGCCTCACACCTGCACTGTTGCAACGCCTGGGCAACCTCTACGCCCGCAACGACGGCCCGCTGAACAGCCAACGCATGCTTGCCCTGGTGCCACGGGTGGATGCCGCCACACGCGGGCAACTGCTCGGCCGCCTGGCCGAGAACGGCCAGTGCGATGCCGTGCGCCGGGCGATCCCGGCCAACCCCAGCGAGGCCGGCCAGTACCGCGCCCTGGGCCGCTGTGCCATGCCCGACCGGCCCGGTGAAGCGGTGGTCTACTACCAGGCCGCCGAGCGCCTGGGCGACACCAGCAGCCGGCTGCCCCTGGCCTACGCCCTGGAGGCCTCGGGGGATTCCCAGGCGGCCCTGGCGATCTGGAACAGCCTGCCGGCCAGTGCCTGGACCGACAACGCCCGCCTCACCGCCGCCCGCAGCGCCTTGAATGCCGGCGACGCCAACGCCGCACGCCGCCATTGGGACGCCGCAGCGCACAACAGCTCCGACGACTGGGCACTGGGTGCTGCCATCGCCCAGCGCCAGGGAGATACCGCGCAAGCGCTGGCGTTCCAACGCGAAGCCCTGCGCCACGCGCCCCGCGCCGACCACTACTACGCCGCCGCCAACACTGCCCAGCAGGCCGGCGACAGCGCCCAGAGCACCGCCTGGCTGGCTGAAGCCGTACGCCTGGCCCCGGACCAACCGCGCTACCGCGCCGACTACGGCATGCGCCTGGCCGGTTCCGCGGACAAACAGCAACGCCGCCAGGCGATCCCCTACCTGGAACGCGCCACCCGCGATTTCCCCGAGGACTACCGCCTGGGCGAAACCCTGGCCCTGCGCTACGACGAAGCCGAGGACAGCGCCTCGGCCCGCCGCGAACTGCGTCGGGTGCTGGACGTCGAGCAGAACCTGGTCGACGGCGACGACGAGTACGGCAGCCTGGAGGCGCGCAAGTACCGCCAGCGCCGCGCCCACGAAACCCTGTCACGGCGCGACAGCATCACCCTGGCAAGTACCTGGTCGCCCGCCGGCACCTCGACCAACGACAAGTTCCTCGACAACGGCCAGCGCAGCGGCAGTTCGCGTCGCGCCCAGTCGCAGAACGTGCAGTTGGCCATGTGGGACCACGCCCTGGGCGAAGAGCCCAGCCGCAACGGCAGCACCCTGTCGGTATACGGCCGGGTGCTGTTCGGCGGCCAGAGCCGCACCGACTACGCGCAAAGCATGGGCACCGGCGTGGGCCTGCGCTACAAACCCATCGGCCAGGCCAACCTCAACCTGTACGCCGAGCTCTATCACCAGCGCCAGATCGACAGCGACCACTACAACGGCCTGAGCCTGGGCGAGCTGCTCAGCCCGGCCAAGGTCGGCGGCAACTGGGGCGACCTGCGCCACCACGCCGAGTCAAGCAACGACCTGCTGCTGCGTGCCACTGCCTCGTTCCTCGACCAGGGCCGCTACCGCAACGACTGGCGTATCGATGAGGACGACTGGGACGAGCGCTTCCTGTACCTCGACGCCGCCTGGTGGACCCGCGCAGGCGACCACGCCTGGCTGTCGCGCTTCCAGCAAGGGCATGCCTGGAAGCTGCGCGGTGACTCGCCGCAGACCATCATGCCTTACGGCTTCCTCGAGTTTTCCAGCCAGGACCCGAGCAACGACTGGCGCCAGGATGCCCGCACGGGCGTGGGCGTGCGCTGGCAATGGTGGTTCGACGACGACCGCTACAACGCCTATCCAGGCTCCCTCAAGGTCCGTGCCGAGTACCAGCAATCGCTGGGGGGCAACCTCTATGAGCGGGCCAACGGTGTGCTGCTGGGTGTGGAGATGAACTTCTGATGCGTACGCTGCTACTGGCCTGCCTGCTTGCCCTGTGCCTGCCCGCGCAGGCCGACCAGCGCCTGTTCTACCAGCCGCTCAACCGCGATGCCACGGTCACGCCAGGCCAATGGCAGCAGCTATGGCACGCCACCGTGGCCCAAGGCGGCAAGACCCTGATCGTGCAATGGAGCGCCTATGGCGACAGCGACTTCGGCGGCGCCGACGGCTGGCTCGCCAACAGCCTGCGTGAAGCCCGGGCCCAGGGCCTGCAACTGGTGCTGGGCCTGTACATGGACCCGGCCTACTACCAGCGCCTGGAAGAGCTCGACAACGAGGGCCTGAACAACTACTTCAAGGCCCAGCTCGGCCGTTCGCTCAGCCAATACCAGAAGCTGCGCAATGACTGGGCGCTGCCTGTGGAAGGCTGGTACCTGCCGCTGGAGCTGGACGACCTGCACTTTCGCGATGCCGAGCGCCGCGCGGCGCTGCATGCTCAGCTGCAGGCATTCAACCGGCAACTGGACAAGCCGCTGCACATAAGCACGTTCAGTGCCGGGCAGTTGTCGCCAGGGGTCAACGGCGCCTGGCTGGAGGAGCTCGCCGGGCTTGGACTGAGCGTGTGGTGGCAGGATGGCGCCGGCACCGGGCGCTTGCCGTCACTGGTGCGCCAAAGCTACGAACAGGCCCTGCCCTGTCGGGTAGGTATCGTGCGCGAGGCCTTCCGCCAGGTCAGTGCACCGGGGCAGCCGTTTCGCGCCGAGCCCGCGCAGCCCATGCTGACCGGGGGATGCCATGCCGAAGCGGTGTTTGCCTTGCGTTACAGGCCGTGGGCAAAAGGCGTGCTGTCGCAAGATTGAACCATGCCATTTGCAATGAGTGTCTTCGCGGGGCAAGCCCGCTCCCACGCTGAAGAATTGCGCCAGCCCAGCTTCTTGGTGCAGTCCATCAGCGTGGGAGCGGGCTTGCCCCGCGAGAGGCCCGAGACAACAACACATCAACTGCTGGCAACCCTGAACATGTACAAAACCCTCGAAGCCCACATCCGCCAACAGGTCGCCCCGGCCGCTCTGCGCGCCGAGTTCCGCCAGCACGAATACGAGGCCATGCACCGCTTCTGCCTGCTGATCTTCTGCGTCGGTATCGCCATCTGGCTGGTCTTCGACCTGATCATCAGCTACCTCGGCGGCCAGGGCTTCACCTGGATTTCCGGCGCCTTCATCGCCGTGCTGTGCAGCCTCACCGTGGTGCTCGGCTTCACCCGCCGGAGCCGCCATTTCGACGTGCTGCACCTGCTGTTTCTCGGCGTGCTCACCTTGGGCATGCGCCTGGTGATCGACGGCATCCCCATCGCCCTGCGTCCGGTCTGGCTGATCCTGGTGGTGGCTACCGTGCTCTATACCGTGTCGATCCTGCCGATACGGCGCTGGTCGTTCTTCACCGCCATGGCCATCACCTGGCTGATACTCAACCCCTTCTACCATACCCACATCCAGGTCCTGGAGCTCGAAGGCGCCATGCTGCTGAGCTACGCGGTATGCCTCAGCGGCCTGGTGATCTATAGCTACCTGCGCATCCGCCAGGCCAAGCTGCACAACTTCTACCTGTCCAAGGTGCTGCTCGACCAGGCCTATGTGGATGTGCTCACCGAAATCCCCAACCGCCGCTCGTTCATGGCCAAGGCCGAACGCCAGCTGCAAATGGCCGGCCCCGGGCAGTACCTGGCGATGATCGACATCGACAACTTCAAGAAGGTCAACGACCAGTACGGCCATGACATCGGCGACGAGGTGCTCAAACGCGTGGCCAGGCATATCCGCGCCTCGATGGGTGCCTTCGAGTTCGCCCGCCTGGGCGGCGAGGAATTCGCCATCTTCTTCCAGGGGCTGGACCAGCAGGCCGCCGAGCAGCAGGTGGTCGCCCTGTGCCGCCGGGTGCGCGAAGACAGCGCCGAGTACCCGGTGACCATCAGCATCGGCCTGACCGCGGTGGCCAGTGGCGACACCCTGACCATGGCGCTGATCCGCGCGGACCAGGCGTTGTACGCGGCCAAGCACAGCGGCAAGGATCGGTTCGTATTGTGGAGCGCGCCCTTGGCAGGGCAATGACAACCTGTACCAGCGATAGGGCCGGACCGGGTAACCCATCACCCCGCCGGCAATCGAATCCTGAACTGCGCCCCACCCAGCGCCGACTGCGCCACGGTCAAGGTCCCGCCCTGCCCCTCGATGGCTCGCCGGCTGATCGCCAGCCCCAGCCCGAACCCGCCGGTATTGCGATCACGGCTACGGTCCAGGCGGTAGAACGGTTGGAAGATCCGCTCGCGCTCCTCCACCGGGATGCCAATGCCGTCATCCTCCACCGTCAGCAGGCAGGCGCCGTCGTCCTCCAGGCGCAGGCGCAGCAGCAGGCTCTCGTCGCAGTAGCGCATGGCATTGCGCACCAGGTTCTGTACCGCGCGGGCGGTCAGCCTGGGGTCGAGCACGAAGCGCGGCAAGTCGCCCTCGCTGCGCACTTCCCACTGGATACCCCGGCCATCGAGCTCTTCGGCAAAACTGCCGAGCACGCTGTCGACCAGCTCCAGCAGCGACACCTCGACCCGCTCGCGGGCCTGATTGGCATTCTCCAGGCGGCTGTAGGACAGCAGCTCAAGCACCAGTTCATCCAGCTCGCGCACATGGCCGACCAGTTCCAGCAGGCGCTTGCGGCTGGCCGGCGGCACTTCGTCGTACAGCAGCACCAGGCCGAAATCCAGCCGCGTCAGCGGTGTGCGCAACTCATGGGACACGGCATTGAGCAGCTCGCGCTGCTGGTTGAGGTGGCGCTCCAGGTCGCCGGCCATGGTATCGAACACCCCGGCCAGCTCGCCGATGTTCGAACGCGGCGGGATGTGCGTGCGCTCGGCCAGGTCACCCTGGCCCAGGCGCCTCGCGGTCTCCTTCAGCCGCTCCAGGTCGCGCCAGTGCGGCCATACCCACAGCAGCAGGCAACCGAGCATGGCGGCGCCGATCAGCACCGTCACGCCCCACGACAGCACGTTGATGTCCAGCGGGTCGGGCGGTGAGTGCAGGCGCACCAGCCACTGCTTGTCCAAGGGGGCCAGCACCGTTTCGTAGTAACCCCAGTCGGCGATCCGCACCGCGTGCTGGCCGTGCTCCAGGCGGCCCCGCTCTTCCTGGTCGAGGTCGGCCTGGTCCATCGTCAGCAGCTGCACCTCCAATGGCGCAAAGGCCTTGGCCAGCTCCTGCTCCACCGCGGGCCACAGCTCGCGCGGCGCCTGCTGGAACTGACGCACGATCAACGACTGCACGCCCTTGGTCTGGTCCAGGTTGTAAGCCATGAAGCGCCCGTGGAAGGCGCCGACGATGGCATCGGGGATCAGCAGCAAGGCGCCGGCATAGGCGACGATGATCACCAGGTACAGGCGCACCAGGATCTTCAGCATGGCGTATCAGCACTCCCACTCGACGCGGCTGAACAGGTAGCCCTTGCCCCACACGGTCTTGATCTTGCGCGCTTCGCCAGCGCTGTCGTCGAACTTGCGGCGCAGCTTGGAGATGGCCACGTCCACCGATCGGTCGGTGCCGTTGAACTCGATACCGCGCAGCTGCTGCAGGATGCGGTCGCGGCTGAGCACCTCGCCGGCGTTGCGCGCCAGCACCACCAGCAGGTTGTACTCGCCGCTGGACAGCTCCACTTCTTCGCCACGCCAGCTGACCGTGCGCTCGGCCAGGTCGATGTGCAGGCCACCGATGAGGATCTGCTCGCTGTCCAGGCGTGGTTCGTGGATGCTGCTGCGGCGCAGCAGGGTGCGCACCCGGGCCAGCAGCACGCGGGGCTCGCAGGGTTTTGTCACGTAATCGTCGGCGCCCATCTCCAGGCCCAGCACCTGGTCGTGGCTGTCGTCGCGGGCGGTCAGCATGAGGATCGGCAGGCTCTGCGACTCCTGGCGCAGCAGGCGGCACACCTGCAAGCCGTCGAGGCCCGGCAGCATCAGGTCGAGGATCACCAAGTCCGGCTTGAGCTGGCGGAACGCATCCAGCACATGGTCGCCACGGGCGATCACCCGGACATGGAAGTCGTTGCGTTGCAGGTAACTGGCGATCAGCTCGGACAGTGCGCTGTCGTCCTCGACCAGGAGAAGGTTCGGCATAAAGGGCTTTGACGAAGGAGTGAAGGGAGGCAGGATATCGAATCCTGCGCCGGGTGCCGCCGCTGCTTCACACTTTTTCACATACCCCCTACAGAGCTTAACAGCGCCCCCGCGAACGCTTGCCTTAGCATAGGCCCGATCAACCCTGGAAGATCCGTATGTCCATTCTGAGCACTTCGCGCCTGCGCCCCTTGGCGCTATTGGCGCTGTTAACCCTCTCGCTTGCCGGTTGCGATGACGCCGCCGAGCAGGAAGACCAGGCGCCTGTGTCGCAGGTGCGGGTCGAAACCCTGCAGTTGCAGGCGCTGGCCATCAGCAGCGAACTCAGCGGGCGCATCCTCGCCCCGCGCACCGCCGAGGTCCGCGCCCGGGTCGCCGGGGTGGTGCTCAAGCGGGTGTACCGCGAAGGCAGCGACGTCAAGCAGGGCGATGTGCTGTTCCTGATCGACCCGGCGCCGTTCAAGGCCGACCTCGACAGCGCCCGCGCCACCCTGGCCAAGGCCGAAGCCACGGTGTACCAGGCCCGCCTGCAAGAGCAGCGCTATCGCCAGCTGGTCGACGACAAAGCGGTCAGCCGCCAGGAGTACGACAATGCCCGCGCCAGCTTCCTGCAGGCCGACGCCGCGGTGGCCGAAGCCAAGGCCGCCCTCGAGCGCGCCCGCCTCAACCTCGGCTACGCCACCGTCACCGCGCCGATCTCCGGGCGCATTGGCCGGGCGCTGGTGACCGAAGGCGCACTGGTCGGCCAGAACGAGACCACGCCACTGGCGACCATCCAGCAGCTGAACCCGATCCACGCCGACGTCACCCAATCGACTCGCGAGCTCAACACCCTGCGCCGCGCGCTGCGGGCCGGCGAGCTGCAACAGGTCGGCCAGGGCCAGGTCAAGGCCACCTTGATCCAGGACGATGGCAGCGCCTACCCGCTGCCCGGCAAGCTGCTGTTCTCTGACCTCAGCGTGGACCCAAGCACCAACCAGATCACCCTGCGCAGCGAGTTCCCCAACCCCGACCTCGACCTGTTGCCCGGCAGCTACGTGCGCGTGCGCCTGGACCAGGCCGTGCAACCCCAGGGCATCAGCGTGCCGCAACGGGCGATCCTGCGTGACAGCGCCGGCGTTCCCAAGGTGCTGGTGGTCGACCAACAGGACCGTATCAGCGAGCGCCAGGTGCAACTGGGCAGCGCCCAGGGCGACCGCTGGATCGTCAACGACGGCCTCAAGCCGGGCGAACGCGTCGTGGTCGAAGGCCTGCAGCACGTCAAGGCCGGTGACCAGGTGCAGATCGACGAACAACCGGACGCACTCCCCATCGTCCAGCACAACGGCCAGTGAGGGCCTGATCCATGCCGCAGTTCTTCATTGACCGCCCGGTCTTCGCCTGGGTGGTCGCGCTGTTCATCCTGCTGCTCGGCGGCCTGGCCCTACCGCAGTTGCCGGTAGCCCAGTACCCCGATGTGGCGCCGCCGCAGGTGGAAATCTACGCCGTGTACCCGGGCGCCTCGGCGGCGACCATGGACGAAAGCGTGGTCAGCATCATCGAGCAGGAGCTCAATGGCGCCGACAACCTGCTGTATTTCGCCTCGCAAAGCAGCCTGGGCAGCGCCACCATCACCGCCAGCTTCCAGCCCGGCACCAACCCGGACCTTGCCCAGGTGGACGTGCAGAACCGCCTCAAGGTGATCGAGTCGCGCCTGCCGCGCCCGGTCACCCAGCAGGGCCTGCAGGTGGAAAAGGTGTCCACCGGTTTCCTGCTGCTGGCCACCCTGACCTCCGAGGACGGCAGCCTCGACGAGATCGCCCTGTCGGATATCCTCGCGCGCAACGTGATGAACGAGATTCGCCGGGTCAAGGGCGTGGGCAAGGCGCAGCTGTATGGCTCGGAACGGGCCATGCGGATCTGGATCGACCCGGCCAAGCTGGTCGGTTTCAGCCTCACGCCCAACGATGTGGCCGAGGCCATTGCCGCGCAGAACGCCCAGGTGGCGCCGGGCAGCATCGGCGACCTGCCCACCCGGCCGACCCAGGAAATCACCGCCAACGTGCTGGTCAAGGGCCAGCTGAGCACCCCCGAAGAGTTCGCCGCCATCGTGCTGCGGGCCAACCGCGATGGCTCGGCGGTGACCGTCGGCGATGTCGCCCGGGTCGAGATCGGCGCCCAGGAATATCAGTACGGCACCCGCCTCAATGGCAAGGCCACCAGCGCCTTCAGCGTCAAGCTGGCGCCAGGCGCCAACGCCATGGAAACCGCCACCCTGGTCAAGCAGAAGCTCGATGAACTGTCGCGCTACTTCCCGGCCGGGGTGAAATACGACATCCCCTACGACACCTCGCCGTTCGTCAAAGTGTCGATCAAGCAAGTGATCAACACCCTGGTCGAAGCCATGGTGCTGGTGTTCGCGGTGATGTTCCTGTTCCTGCAGAACTTGCGCTACACCCTGATCCCGACACTGGTGGTGCCGGTGGCGCTGATGGGCACCTTCGCGGTGATGAACGCACTGGGCTTCTCGGTCAACGTGCTGACCCTGTTCGGCATGGTGCTGGCCATCGGCATCCTGGTGGACGACGCCATCGTGGTGGTGGAGAACGTCGAGCGGATCATGGCCGAGGAAGGCCTGCCGCCCAGGGAGGCCACGCGCAAGGCCATGGGCCAGATCAGCGGCGCCATCGTCGGCATCACCCTGGTGCTGGTGGCGGTGTTCCTGCCGATGGCCTTCATGAAAGGCTCGGTGGGGGTCATCTACCAGCAGTTCTCGGTGTCGATGGCGGTGTCGATCCTGTTCTCGGCGTTCCTCGCCCTGAGCCTCACCCCGGCGCTGTGCGCCACCCTGCTCAAGCCCATTGGCAAAGGCGAGCACCACCAACGCAAAGGCTTCTTCGGCTGGTTCAACCGCCGCTTCGACGGCATGAGCAACGGCTACCAGCGCTGGGTCACCCACGCCCTGGCGCGCAGTGGCCGCTACCTGCTGGTTTATGCCGCGCTGGTGGGGGTGCTGGTGTATGGCTTCAGCCAGTTGCCCAGTGCGTTCCTGCCCACCGAAGACCAGGGCTACACCATCACCGATATCCAGTTGCCGCCGGGCGCCAGCCAGGCACGCACCATCGAAGTGGCACGGCAGATCGAGGCGCACAACGCCGAAGAGCCGGGCGTGGCCAACACCACGCTGATCCTGGGCTTCAGTTTCTCGGGTAGCGGGCAGAACGCGGCGCTGGCCTTCACCACGCTCAAGGACTGGTCCGAGCGCGGCAGCGACGACAGCGCTCAGTCCATCGCCGACCGCGCGACCATGGCTTTCACCCAGCTCAAGGACGCCATCGCCTACTCGGTGCTGCCGCCGCCGGTCGACGGCCTGGGTGAGTCGAGCGGCTTCGAGTTCCGCCTGCAGGACCGCGGCGGCATGGGCTACAGCGAACTGATGCAGGCCCGCGACCAGCTGCTGGAACAGGCGCGCAAGAGCAAGCTGCTGGTCAACGTGCGCGAAGCCTCGCTGGCCGAAAGCCCGCAGGTGGCGCTGGAAGTGGACCGCCGCCAGGCCAACGCGCTGGGCGTGTCGTTCGCCGCCATCGGCGAGGTACTCAACACCGCAGTGGGCTCCAACTACGTCAACGACTTCCCCAACCAGGGCCGCATGCAGCGGGTGGTGGTGCAGGCCGAAGGCGACCAGCGCAGCCAGGTCGAGGACCTGCTGAAGATCCATGTGCGCAACAACAGCGACAAGATGGTGCCCTTGGGCGCCTTCGTCACCGCCCACTGGCAGAGCGGCCCGGTGCAGCTGACCCGCTACAACGGCTACCCGGCGGTGTCGATCTCCGGTGAACCGGCGCCTGGCTACAGCTCGGGCGACGCCATGGCCGAGATCGAGCGCCTGGTGGCGCAACTGCCTGCCGGCGCAGGCCTTGAGTGGACCGGCCTGTCGCTGCAGGAGCGGCTTTCCGGCAGCCAGGCACCGCTGCTGATGGCGCTGTCGCTGCTGGTGGTGTTCCTGTGCCTGGCGGCGCTGTACGAAAGCTGGTCGATCCCCACCGCGGTGCTGCTGGTGGTGCCGCTGGGCGTACTCGGCGCGGTACTGGCGGTGACCCTGCGCGGCCTGCCCAACGACGTGTTCTTCAAGGTCGGCCTGATCACCCTGATCGGCCTGTCGGCGAAGAACGCCATCCTGATCATCGAGTTCGCCAAGGAACTGGTCGACCAGGGCGTCGATGCAACCCAGGCCGCAATCCAGGCCGCCCGCCTGCGCCTGCGGCCGATCGTGATGACCTCGTTGGCGTTCATCCTAGGCGTGGTGCCCTTGGCCATCGCCAGCGGCGCCAGCTCGGCCAGCCAGCAGGCAATCGGCACCGGGGTGATCGGCGGCATGCTCAGCGCCACCTTTGCCGTGGTGTTCGTGCCGGTGTTCTTCGTGGTGGTGATGCGCCTGGCCGGGCGTGACCGGGCCAGGGTGGGCAAGCCAGTGAGCAGCGAAAGCTGACTGGACAAGCCCCTGGGTTGAATGAGAGGGTTCCCGGCATTGACTGCCCGGAACCCTTTTTCATGCCCGCTGCCCTGCCCCCCTGCTCGATCCTCATCCTCGCCGGTGGCCGTGGCCAGCGCATGGGCGGCCGTGACAAAGGCCTGCTGCCGTGGCGCGGCGAGCCGCTGGTGGCCCATGTGCAGCGTGTGGTGCGAGGGTTGTCCGACGATGTGGTGATTTCCTGCAACCGTAACCAGGAGCTGTATCGGCCCTATGCCGACCAACTGGTTGGCGATGCCGAGGCCGACTTCCCTGGGCCGCTGGCCGGGGTGATTGCCGGGTTGACGGTGGCCAGGCATGAATGGGTGGTGCTGCTGGCGTGCGATGCGCCTTTGGTTGATCAAGTGCTGATTGAAGACCTGCTGAAGCTGGCTGTAGAGCACGACAGTGCGGCGATGGTCCGTCAGGGGGGCTATTGGCAGCCGATGTTCAGTGTGCTGTCGCGGCGGGTGCTGCCGGTGCTGGAGCAGGCTTGGGCGGCGGGTGAGCGGAGTTTGCAGAAGGCGCTGTTGGTTGAGGCTGTGCAGGGGCTGGAGTGTGCGCAGGATGATCAGCGGCTGAGCAACTTCAACAGCCCGGAACTGCTGCAGGACTGAATCATCTGCTGCCAGTGCCAGCCTCTTCGCGGGTAAACCCGCTCCCACAGGTACAGCGCCGACCCTGTGGGAGCGGCGGTGCGCCGGTGCGATTTACCCGCGAAGAGGCCCTGAAAGCAATACTCAACGCCCAGACAGCTCCCCGATACTGATTTCGCGCATCCTGAACTTCTGCACCTTTCCCGTCACCGTCATCGGGAACTCATCAACAAACCGGAAGTGCCTTGGCACCTTGAAATGCGCAATGCGCGCCCTCGCCCACTCGCGCAGTTCCTCCTCGCTGGCGCTGTGCCCAGGGTGGAAACGAACCCAGGCCACGATCTCCTCGCCATACTTGCTGCACGGAACACCGATCACCTGCACATCAGCCACCGCCGGGTGAGTAAAGAAGAACTCCTCCAGCTCACGCGGGTAGATGTTCTCGCCGCCCCTGATGATCATGTCCTTGCTGCGCCCGACGATGCGCACATAGCCCTGCTCATCCATCACCGCCAGATCACCCGTGTGCATCCAGCCCTCGCCGTCGATGCTTTCGGCACTGGCCTTGGGGTTGTTCCAGTAGCCGAGCATCACGCTGTAGCCACGGGTGCACAGCTCGCCGATCTCGCCGCGCGGCAGCGTGTTGCCCTCAGCGTCGACGATCTTGTTCTCCAGCCGTGGCTGGGTGCGGCCGACACTGGTCACCCGGCGCTCAAGGTCATCATCGGCGCCGGTCTGCAGCGACACCGGGCTGGTCTCGGTCATGCCGTAGGCAATCTGCACTTCACCCATGTGCATCTCGCCGATCACCCGGCGCATCACCTCGATCGGGCAGGTGGCGCCGGCCATGATCCCGGTGCGCAGGCTGGACAGGTCGAACTCGCCCCGGCGTGGGTGATCCAGCTCGGCGATGAACATGGTCGGCACGCCGTACAGCGCGGTGGCGCGCTCCTCGGCCACGGCTTGCAGGGTCAGCAGCGGGTCGAAGGCGTCGTTGGGGTAGATCAGCGTGCTGCCGTGGGTCATGCAGCCGAGGTTGGCCATGACCATGCCGAAGCAGTGGTACAGCGGCACCGGCACCACCAGGCGGTCGTGCTCGGTGAGGCCCAGACTTTCGCCAACCATGTAGCCGTTGTTGAGGATGTTGTGGTGGCTGAGGGTGGCGCCCTTGGGGAAACCGGTAGTGCCGGAGGTGTACTGGATGTTGATGGGGTCGTCCGGGCGCAGGCTGGCCTGACGGGCGGCCAGCTGCTCGCTGCCGACCTCCCCGGCCCTGGCCTGCAAGGCCGACCACGGCAGGAAACCTGCGGGTGGCGCGCTGGCCAGGCTGATCACGCCACGCAGCTCGGGCAAGCGCTCGCTGGCCACAGCACCGGGCTGGCTTTCGCCCAGGCCGGGCACCAGGCCGAGCAGCATCGCGTGGTAATCGGAGGTCTTGAAGGCGTCGGCGCAGATCACCCACTGGCAGCCGGACTGGCCCAGGGCGTAGTCCAGCTCGCTGCTGCGGTAGGCCGGGTTGATGTTGACCAGGATCGCGCCGACCTTGGCGCTGGCGAATTGGGTGATGCACCACTCGGCGCAGTTGGGCGCCCAGATGCCCAGGCGGTCGCCGGCCTGCACGCCAAGGGCCATCAGTGCCCGGGCGTGCTGGTCGACCGCTGCGGCCAGTTGCCGCCAGGTGTAGCGCAGTTGCTGGTGGCGGACGACCAGGGCCTCGCGGTCAGGGAAACGGGCGACGGTGGCGTCGAAGGCGTCGCCGATGCACTGGGACAGCAGAGATTTGGCCGGGTCGCCCTGGGAGTAACTTGGCTGGGTCATGGGGTATCTCTTGTTGTTCTTGTAGTGGTTGATCCGGCGCCATCGCCGGCAAGCCGGCCCCCACAGGGATCGCGCCAACCTCAAGGCCAGCGCCGTACCTGTGGGAGCCGGCTTGCCGGCGATGGCGCCGACACCGCTCTACCGGACGAACACCTGCGGCGTGGTGGTCGACATGTCACCGCCTGGCAGCTTGATGTTCTTCACCTTCTCCAGGGTATTCGGGTCGAACACCGCCAGGTCATTGAAGGTGCCGCCCAGGTACAGCTTGTCGCCCGCCTTGTCGAAGGTCACGCAGTAGTAGGTATGTTCCAGATTCGCGGCCTTGACCAGTTTCTTCTGCTTGATGTCGTAGCGCGCCAGGCGGTTGAGCACGCCGTACATCTGGTTGCCATCCTTCGGCGAGCGCAGGCCGGTGAAGTACAGCTCGGTCAGCTCGGCGAACTCCTCGGTGTGGGCCTTGCCGGTCTTCAGGTCGATGCTCAGATAGCCGTACAACGGCTCGGCGGTGGCCGGGTCCTGCTTGGCATCCTTGAACTTGGCAATGGTGTAGAGCATCGAGAACTCATGCCGCGAGCTCTGGTGCGGCCAGAAGTACAGCACGTCGGGCGCGCTGTAGCCGGGGCGGTTCCAGTTGCGCAGCGGCAAGGCGACGGTGTATTTGCCGGTCTTCACGTCCATCTTGTAGATGTCCGGCCCGGCCACGTACAGGCTGCCGTCGTCGGCGGCGCGCATCAGGTACACCTGGCGCGGCATCGGGAAGGTTCGCACCGGCTTGGCGTCCAGCCCATCACTGGTGCGGAACACCTCCAGGCGCGGCGGCTTGACCACGTAATGGTCGTTCAGGCGCTGGCTGGGGTTGACCGTGGCATAGACTTCCTTGCCGTCGGGGCTGATGGCGAAGGAGTACATGGCCTTGCCCACCTCGCCCGGCACGCTGGACAGGTTGGCGTGGAAGGTGGTCTTGCAGCTGTCCAGGTCGATGCCATAGATATCGGCAAAGTGGTTGTTGAGCACGTAGGCGGTACGGTTGTCCGGCGCCATCATCGCCGTGCCCGGGCCAAACGAATCGGGCATGCGGCAGGTCTTGTACAGGGTGTCGCTGGCCACCTCGACCACATGCAGGTTGTTCGGGTAGTTGGTGGCGATGAGGTATTCGTGGCCGGCCTGCAGGGCTTTGCCTGCGTCGTCGGCCTGGGCCGCCCAGGCACAGGCCGTGGCGGCGACGCTAAGCGCGAGTTGCGCGCAGAATCCAGGTTTCATGCGGTTTCCCCTTGTCGTTCTATTTGTCTTTCGGGAATACGGTGCCGAGGTTGCGCCAGTCTTCGGCGGAGTTGGTCGCCTGGGCGTTCCAGTCCTGGTAGGTGCTCATCATGTCCGGCACCTGGGCCGGCCACCAGCAAGGGTCGGAACAGCCATACAGGTCGGCCTCCATCGGCTGGCACAGCGAGCTGACGCCACCAAAGGCGTCCACCTCCCAGCCCGGGTCGGTAGTGGCGGTGCAGCCGGCCACGGCGCTCATCGCCAGCACTTCTTCGACGCGGTCCTCGGCGGCGGCCTGTTCAAGGATGCGCGCCTTGTTGTTCAGCGGTTTGAGGTGCTTCATGTCAGTGCGCCTTCCTGGGAGTGATGTAGCGATCGATGAAGGCCGGGTTGGCGGCCATGATGCGGCTGTAGACCTCGATGCCGAAGTCGACCCAATCGCGCATCAGTTCGCAGTAGTGGTAGGTCGGGTGCTGCGGGTCGCCATAGCGGGCGTAGCTTTCGTGGTAGCAACCGCCGGAGCACAGGTTGCGGATGCGGCAGCTGTCGCAGCCGGTGCCAGTGCGGTCCAGGCGCTGCGACAGGAAGTCATTGAGCTGTGCCTGCTTCACGCCCTGGTGCACGTTGCCGAAGGTCGGCAGGCTGGAGCCGGTGAAGCGGTGGCACAGGTTCAACTCGCCCTCGTGGTCCACCGCCAGCATCTTCAGCCCGGCACCGCACGGCAGGGCCTTCTTGTGACCCTCGTGGATATCGGTGATCAACTGATGCAGGTTGGAGAAGCCGATGTTGCGGTGTTCCAGTGCCGCCTCCAGGTAGCGCCGGCCGAGGGCCTTCATGTTGTCGAACACCTGCACCAGCTCTTCGCCGGTGAGGTTGAAGTCAGCCATGTCACCGGAGGTCACCGGGGCGAAGCCCACCTCGGCAAAGCCCATCTCGTTGTACAGGTGGTTCCAGATGGTCTCCACATCGGTGATGCCCCGGGTCAAGGTCACGCGGGCCCCCACCGGCCGGCTGTCATAGCGCGACAGCAGCATGTCGGCCTTGCGCCGCACCACGTCGTAGGTGCCCTGCCCGCCCACGGTGATGCGGTTGCGGTCGTGCACGGTCTTGGGCCCGTCGATGCTGATGGACAGCCCGAAACGGTGAGCGTTGAGCCAGTCGACGATCTCTTCGGTGAGCAGCGTGGCGTTGGTGGTCATGATGAACTCCACCTGTTTGCCAGCTTCGGCGAAACGCCGCTCGCAGTAAGCCACCATATGTTCGATCAGCGGCCGGTTGGACAACGGTTCGCCGCCGAAGAACACCACGCTGTAGCGGGTTTCGTCGGGCGACTCCTTGAGCAGCATCTCCACCGACGCCTCGGCGGTGGCGGTGCTCATCTTCTTGCCGGCCGAAGGCTTGTCGAGGTCTTCCTTGTAGCAATAGGTGCAGCTGAGGTTGCAGCCGGTGTTGACGTTGAGCACCACGGTGTTGAGCGCCGTGCGCTCGACCTGCTTGAGGGCGATTTCCGGGGTCAGCGGCGAGCCGTCGCTGACCACTTCCAGGGCGATCAGCTCGCGCAGGGTTTCCTGGATGTCCTGCCCGTCGAACTGCTGGCCGAGCTGCTGCATCAGCTCCTCGGCAGAGCAGCCTTGGCGGCGCAGGGTGTCGATGATGCCGCCGGTCACCGCATCGGTGGCGAACAGCGAACTGCTGGGGATATGGAACAGCATGCGGTCGGCATCCACCTGCACTTCGTGCAGGTTGCGTTCGACCAGGTTCAGTAGTGCGCCCATGGCGACCTCCCGATAATCGATTCGTCAGGTGTTTACGCGCTGTGCCCCTGCCCTCAAGGCAACGGCGGGTTGTTCCAGCGCTGCACGGTGACGATCATGTGGCCCTCGCCGGTCTGGCCGCCGTCCGCCAGGGTGGCGATCACTTTCAAGTTGCCGGCGTTGTTGGTCATCATCTTGCGTTCCGGGTTGGGCCCTGCACCGCCAGGTACGAACACGCCGTCGGCCTGCATCTGCCCGGCGAACTTGACGTCTTCGTCCTCGACCGCCCGTTCGTTGAACGGCTCGACTTTCCAGGTGGCCGGCAGGTAGCCGATGCGCAGCGGCTGGCCGCTGGCGTCCTTGCCCCAGGCCTCGGCCTCGAAACGGCCCTGGACCTTGGGCACCGAAGCGCCGTTTTCGCCGATGCGGGCGATGGAGAACGCCGGCACCACCTTGACCTCGTCGACCTTGTCATACACCGCCAGTTGCAGGCCCTTGAGCGCGCCCACCGACACCTCGCGCTGGCCGGCGGCGGCATCCTTGGCGGCACGCGCCTTGACCCGGATCAGCGTCGGTGTCGACTCCAGCACTTCGGTCACGGCCACACCCGCGCCCAGGTCCGGCTTGCCGGTCAGGTCGCTGCCCACCAGGGTGATTTCGCTGTCGCTGCCGGCCTTGATGAAGGCCGGCTGCACCGCCAGCAAACGCCCTTGGCCAGCCTTGGCGGCGTTGAAGTCCAGACCGCGCTCGTCATGTTCGGCCTCGAACATGCGGCCCTTCATCTGCCCGTCGATGGCGGCGAACACCTGGCGCAGGTTGGCCTCGCCGACCTTGACGTTGCCGCGCCACTCGTAACCGTTGTAGAGGATCGCCGAACCGCTGCCGTTGAACGGCGTGCCGTCGGCATAAGCCCCCTTGACCTCGACCTTGAAGGTGTCGCCCTCGCCTGCGCTGACACTCATCACCCCGCGCACATCGCCCTTGGCGAGCATATGCCCGCTGAACGCCCACTGCCCCACCAGCGCGTCGGCCTTGGGCCGGGCCTTGAGCCATTCGGCCCAGGCCGGGTTGTCGAGGGGGAAGCGCTTGGCCAGGTCCGGCACCATCTGCTTGAGGGCGATGTCCAGCCAGTCGCGGTCGCGGGCCTGGGCCTGGTATTCGAGGGACGGCCACTGGCTCAGGTGGAAGTTGACCAGATGCTCCCATTCCTGGGCCGGGCGCCGCTGCAACGCAACCCGGGCACCGGAGTGGCAACGCCCGCACATCTGGCTGAGCTGATCGTCGAAGTGCTCGACGGTGTTGAGCCTGCGCTCCATGGCGTAGCGCACGCCATCGGTCTCGCTGGGTGCCAGGCCCTGCTTGTCGGCCAGGTACTTGACCAGGGTGCGGCGGTCGTCGTCGCTGATCGAAAGGCCGTGCATCACCTGCATGCGGGCGATGCTCATCAGCCAGCCTTCGGGGGTCTTGCGCTGGTGGCTGATACGGCTGTAGCTGTCGTTGCCCTCGGGGATATGGCACCCCATGCACTTGTTCTGCAACAGGCTCGGGCCCTGCTCGGCCGCCATGGCCTGGGCGGACAGCAGTGCGGTGGCGACCAGCGCCAGTGTGCCCGCCTGCCGCCGGAGTCGAGTCGTCTTCAAGGTCAGACCTCCACGGTGTTGTTCTTATCGTTATTGCACGCTTGGGTACTGCGGTGTGCATGTGACAGTTGCGATACAGGAAGTGTGCCAGTTGCAGCAAAAATGTTTTGGATCAGCGAGTTGCCTGGGTTTTGCGGGTATGGGCCAGCGATTGGAATTGTAGGTGAACGTCCCATTTCGCGACTGGGTGTTTCACCTTGAGACAACCGCCGTGGCGGGTAATGCCGGGGCTGCTTCGCAGCCCTTTCGCGACACAAGGCCGCTCCTACAGAGGATCGCGGTCTCCTGTAGGAGCGGCCTTGTGTCGCGAAAGGGCCGCAAAGCGGCCCCAAGCGCCCGTGAATCTGTGTCACATGTCGTCTCACCCGATCTCAATATGCAACAGATCACCCCTGATTCCTTCTACTCCCAAACAGGCAAAAGCCACCGCTTGCTGGGCCTTACCCGGCATCTGAGCCCTTTGGCACGCCCATTGCCCCAGCCCTGCTCACAACCATGACAAGAGGCACCGCCCCATGCATTCCGAACTGCCGATCCTCCCCGCCACACGCGACTTCCTCGCACGCAAGCTCAGGATGCGCATCGGCGCCGACTGGCAGGACGCCGTCAGCGGTCGCACCTTGACCTTTCGCAACCCGGCCAGCGGCGAAGTCCTTGGCGAGGTGCCCGCGGCCGACCCGGAGGATGTCGACCGCGCCGTGCGCGCCGCGCGCCAGGCCTTCGACGATTCGGCCTGGAGCCGCACACGCCCGCGTGAACGGCAGAACCTGCTGTGGCGCCTGGCCGACCTGATGCAGCGCGATGCCCAGCAGCTGGCCGAACTGGAATGCCTGAACAACGGCAAGAGCGCCGCCGTGGCGCAGGTGATGGACGTGCAACTGGCCATCGACTTCCTGCGCTACATGGCCGGCTGGGCCACCAAGATCGAAGGCAGCACGGTCGAGCCTTCACTGCCGCTGATGCCCAACGACCAGTTCCATGGCTTCGTGCGCCGCGAAGCCGTGGGCGTGGTCGGCGCCATCGTCGCCTGGAACTTCCCGCTGCTGCTGGCCTGCTGGAAGCTCGGCCCGGCCCTGGCCACCGGCTGCACCATGGTATTGAAGCCCGCCGACGAAACCCCGCTGACCGCGCTCAAGCTCGCCGAACTGGTGGACGAAGCCGGCTACCCGGCCGGGGTATTCAACGTGGTCACCGGCACCGGCCTGAACGCCGGCGCCGCGCTGAGCCACCACCCGGGCGTGGACAAGCTGACCTTCACCGGCTCCACCGAGGTCGGCAAGCTGATCGGCAAGGCGGCCATGGACAACATGACCCGCGTCACCCTGGAGCTGGGCGGCAAGTCGCCGACCATCGTGCTGCCCGACGCCAACCTGCAGGAGGCCGCCGCCGGGGCTGCCACGGCGATCTTCTTCAACCAGGGCCAGGTGTGCTGCGCCGGCTCCCGGCTGTACGTGCACCGCAAGCATTTCGATAACGTGGTTGCCGACATCGCCGGCATCGCCAATGGCATGAAGCTCGGCAACGGCCTGGACCCGTCGGTGCAGATGGGCCCGTTGATCTCGGCCAAGCAGCAGGACCGGGTCACCGGCTACATCGAACTGGGGCGTGAACTGGGCGCCACCATCGCCTGCGGCGGCGAAGGCTTCGGCCCGGGCTACTTCGTCAAGCCGACGGTGATCGTCGATGTCGACCAGCGCCACCGCCTGGTGCAGGAAGAGATCTTCGGCCCGGTGCTGGTGGCCATGCCGTTCGATGACCTCGATGAAGTGGTGCGCATGGCCAACGACAACCCCTACGGGTTGGGCGCGAGCATCTGGTCCAACGACCTGGCCGCGGTGCACCGGATGATCCCGCGCATCAAGTCCGGCTCGGTCTGGGTCAACTGCCACAGCGCCCTGGACCCGGCGCTGCCGTTCGGCGGCTACAAGCTCTCGGGCGTTGGCCGCGAGATGGGCGCGGCGGCGATCGAGCATTACACCGAGCTCAAGTCGGTGCTGATCAAGCTCTGATCGTTTACCAGTACCGGCCTCTTCGCGGGTAAACCCGCTCCCACATCACCACAGGCCTGAAAACCCTGGGGGCCTTGTGGGAGCGGGTTCACCCGCGAAAGGGCCGGCACATGCCCCCCAAAAACAACAACAAAAACATGGAGCACACCATGAGGCACACACTCGCCTGCACATTGGCCCTGCTGTTGAGCGCACCGGCCACCCAAGCCTACGAGCTGTACAACCACAACGGCAGCACCCTGAATGCCAACCTCGAAGCGCTGTTCGGCATCTTCCACAGCGACGAGAGCTACAACCAGTTCGGCAACCGCCAGCCCGGTAGCAGCAACTGGCGCGAGGGCTACGTCAAGTACGGCCTCAGCGGCAGCCAGGCCATCGCCGACAGCGGCGCGCTCTACGGCGCGTTCAGCCTGCTCAGTTCCGCCACCTGGGGCGATGGCGACGCCGCCGGTTTCACCCTGGGCGACGAACGCCGCACCGCCGTCGAAGACCTGTACCTGGGCTGGCGCTCCGGCACCCTGTTCCCGGCGCTGGGCGAAGACGGCATCGATATCTCCGGCGGCCGCCAGTTGGTCACCCTGGGCGATGGTTTCCTGATCCAGGGCGACCCGGTCAACGCCGGCAACGTCGACCTGGGCGCCAACTTCGACCGGGGCGGCGCCTACTACCTGGCCGCGCGCAAGGCCTTCGACCGCACCGCCGTGCTGCGCCTGGGCGGCAAGCAGGGCTGGCGCGGCGACCTGATGTGGCTCAAGTCCGACAACCACTTCCAGGCCGACAGTTCCATGGCCGTGGCCAACCTTGAGCATGTGGCCGACGCCGGCACCGTCGGCCTGAGCTGGATCCACGGCCTGGACGTGGACCGGCGCTACGCCGAGATCCTCGGCCTCGAGCACCGCGATGGCATGGACACCGTGAGCCTGCGCGGGCGCGGCAACCTGGGGGTGAAGGACCTGGAGCTGGCAGCGGAATATGTCACCCAGGACCGTACCGGCGGGCGTGAAGATGCGTGGTACCTGGAGGGCAACTGGACCTTCTCCGGCCTGCCCTGGTCACCCACCGCCACCTACCGCTACAGCCGCTTCTCGGAACACTTCGACCCGCTGTTCTATGGCCTGAGCCGCGGCTACGGCACCTGGTTCCAGGGTGAAGTGGCGGCCAACTATGCCGGGCCGTTCAACAGCAACAGCCAGGTCCACCATGTGGCGCTCAAGGCCACGCCCCGCGAGGGGCTGACCGTGGGTGCGCTGTATTTCGACTTTGACCCGCTGAGCACCGACAAGAGCAATCTTGGGGGGCGCGAGCTGGACCTGTATCTGGAATGGATGGTCAACGAGCACTGGCTGATCAGCCCGTTGGTGGGGTTCTACAAACCTGAGCGCAATGCCGACAACGGCGGCGTGCAACTGGGCAGCCGGGATACCGGGACCTATCTGCAACTGGTGGTCGGGACCTTCTTCTGATTGCAGATCCTGGGGCCGCTTTGCGGCCCTATCGCGACACAAGGCCGCTCCTACAGGGACCGCGTAAACCTGGCCTCGTGCATCACTCGGTCAAGCGCGGCAACGCCTTGTCCAGCCGCTGATACAACGCACTGCTGCGCGGCCAGTTGCGCAGCAGCCGCGCGCGATCACGGCCGAATGCCGGCGCGAAGCTGAGCTGGGTGGCATGCTGGCACATGGCATCGAGGTCGATCAGCGACCAGCGGCCGTTGTCCCAGAACAGGTTGTGGCCCTTGAAGTCACCGTGGCTGATGCGTTCGCGGATCAGCTGCTGCATCAGCTGCACCAGCGCCTCGACCTGCTCATCCGGCGCGTCGCCGCTGTCCACGAACGGCGCAAAGCAGGCGGTCAGGTCCGGCCCATCGACATACTCGGTCAGCAGGTAGGCGCGGTTGCGCAGGCCCAGGGTGCGGGTTTCCAGCACTGCCAGCGGGCGTGGCGTGGCAATTTCGAGGAACTCCAGGCGGTGGCCTTCGATCCACGAATGCCAGGCCCGGCTCGGGCGCCAGAAGCGCTTGAACCAGTGCGCGGTGTTCTTGATGTTGTAGCGCTTGAGCACCAGCGTGCGTCCGCCCACCTCGACCCGCGCGACGCTCGCCGCACCGCCGGTCTTGTACAGGTGGCCCTGGTCGATCAGTGCATCGGCCTGCTCCAGCACCGGCAGCAGCGCCTCAGCTTGTGGGCGACGCACCGCGCGCAAGCCCGACAGGGTGCGCTTGACGCTGAACAGCGTGCATTCGCGCCCGGCCTTCTCCAGGTAATCCTTCAGGCGCCAGTTGCGCACCTTGTCCACCTGCTTCAGCAGGGCTTCGAGCGGCAGCGCGTGCTCGCCGTTGGCCAGCAGGTAATGCACCAGCGCCTCTTCGATGAACGGCTCCAGGCGCTTGGGCAACTGGGCGAACAGCACCCCGAGGTTTTCCAGCACACGCTGACGCGACAGTTGCTGGCCAGGGGTTTCGGCCTTGATGCCAGCGCCATCGATCAGGTACACCCGGCCCTCCTGGCGCAGCAGGTTGTCCAGGTGCAGGTCTTCCTGCCACAGGCCCTTGGCGTGCATCTGCGCCACTGCCGTCAGCGCCTCGCCCAGCACCGCATGCTGCTCGTCGGCGAGCATCGGCAGGTGCTCCACTGCGGCCCAGGCATCGGCCAGGCTTTCGGCGTGATCGAGGTACTCGAACAGCAGCCAGCCGCCCTCGCCTTCCTTCAGGCCATCGGCCAACAATTGCGGCGTGGTCAGGCCTTGTTCGGCCAAAAGGCGCACGCCATCGAGCTCACGCTGGAAATGGCGGGCGGCGTTACCGCCCACCAGCAGCTTGGCCAGCACCGGGGTGCCGCGCCAGATACCGGCGCCGACATAGCGCTGGCCGGGCAGCACGCGCAGCAGGCTGAGCAGTTGCAGGTCAGCCATGCCCGCAGCATCGGCGAGGGTGACGGTCAGCGGCAACGACGGGCTGCGCCCGAGGTCCTTCAGTTCGGACAGGTGCATCAGCGGGCCTCTTTATGGCGACGGCGTTGCGTCAGGCGTTGCAGCCAGGCATTCACCTGCGCGCTGTCCACCGGCTGTTGCAGGTAGGCGCCGAGCAGTTCGCGCACATCCGCCTCGCTCCAGGCACGGGCGCGACGCAACAGCGGCTCCAGGTCCTTGACCCGGTCGCGCTGGCCGAACAGCAGCGGGCGGGTCTTCTCCAGGTCGATCAGCTGCGCCTGCCAGCCTTCGCGGCGCTCGCGCAGGAAGATGTGCTTGGGGTAGAAACACCCATGCATCTGCCCGGCGCCGTGCAGGGTGCGGGCCAGTTGGCCGCACGCCTGCAGGATGCCCCGGCGCTGCGCCTCGGGCAGCTGCGGCCATTGCTCCAGCAAACGCTCAAGGTCGCTCCAGTCATCCAGCGCGCGGGTCATGAGGATCGCACGGTGCTGGCCGGCCTGCTTGCGCTCGCCGAAGAACACCGCCTGCAACGCCGGGATATCCAGCTTCTGGTAGCGGCTGATGTTGCGGAATTCGCGGGCGAACGTCGGTTCGCCAAACGGCCGTTGCAGGCTGCGGGTCAGGTAGTCGCACTGGCGCTTGAGGTAGTAGCCCTTGCCCTCCAGCTCCAGGCGGAACACGCTGCTCCAGCCGCCACGGCCGGTATTGGGCTCGTCCACGGCGTCCAGCTGCAGCGCCCACAGCGCTTCAAAATCGCTCAGGCCATGGCGCTTGAGCAGCGCCTGGTCGGCGCTGGCCAGGTAATCGGTCATTCCCTTCCCTCGAAAAAGCTCAGCACCTGGCGAATGCGCCGCTTGTCGCGGGCAGTCAGGCGCGCGTGCCGGCGGTACTGCAGGTAGAAGCGCAGGCGCTGGGTCGCCGACAGGTGGTATTTGGCGACCTTGTCCAGGCACGCCAGGTCCTTGATCAACCGGTGACGGAGCATGAAGCCGCGCCAGAAATCGCCGGTCGGGCAGTCGATGAAGAACAGCGTGCCCTGATCGTCCACCAGCAGGTTGCGCCACTTCAGGTCGTTGTGGGCGAAGTGATGGTCGTGCATCTCGCGGGTATGCCGGGCCAGCTGGCGGCTGACATGGTCGACCCAGGCGCGATCCTGCAAGCGTGGGTCGTTGCGCTCGGCCAACGCCGACAGGTCCTCGGTGTTCGGCAGCTCGCGGGTGATCATCGCCCCGCGGCCAAAGGCCAGGCCGTTGCGTTCCAGGCCCCAGGCAACCACCTCGGCGGTGGGAATGCCCCACTTGGCGAACTGCTTGAGGTTCTGCCATTCGGCCTTTATCCGCGGACGCCCCAGGTAACGGCGCATGTGCTTGCCGGCACCGGTGTAGCGCTTGACGTAATACCAGACGCCGTCGCGCTGCACACGGATGACCTCGCTGAGCGGGTCGCGGGTCAGGTGTTCGCCCTGCAGGGCGAATACCGTGTTCAAACTACCGAAGTCCGCCGCCAGCCATTCGTAGCCCGGCGCCAGTGTCCAACCCGCCATCAGAGCGCATCCCCATAGCGTTGCTTGCGTTCATAGAGTTTCTGCGCCTTGCTTTCCAGCCAGGCCAGCAGTGCGGCTTCCTCCTTGAGCACTTCGCGCAAAGGGCGCTGGAAGTAGCCACGCAGGAAGCGCAGCTTGTCACGGCGGGTCAGGCCGATATCCAGTGCCGAAAAGTACAGCGCAGCCAGGTCCTTGTCGCGCCAGCGCCGGGTGATTGTCGCCCGGGTCTGTGCTCGGTGCAGGTCGATCACCGACAGCTTGAAGTCATCCGCCGTCACCGGGCGGTCGGTGTGCAGCAGGAAATGGCAGATGTAGCAGTCGCGGTGGTTGACGCCGGCGCGGTGCATGCCGCCGGTCATCTTCGCCACTTCGGCGATCAGCGCACGCTTGAGCCGTGGCTCGGGCGGCTGACGAACCCAGTCGAGGCTGAAGTCTTCCAGGCTGACGGTCGGCGCCAGCTCTTCGGTGACGATGAACGAATGCTGGGTGGCCGGGTTACTGCCGCGCTCGCCGTAGGCTACCGCGGTCATGGTCGGCACACCGACCTCGTGCAGGCGCTGGATGGCCCGCCATTCCTGGCCGGCGCCGAGCACCGGCAGCTTGGCGCTGAACAGGTTCTTGAAGATCTCGCCCCAGCCGATGCCACGGTGGATCTTGACGAAAAAGCCCGCGCCATCGACCTCGGTACGCAGCGTGCGGCGGCCCTCCAGCTCGCGGTACACCTCGCCTTGCAGCTGCTCGACGGCCTCGAACGGGTCGCGCCCGGCCCACAGGCGCTTGAACGGTTCGGCCAGTATCAGCTTCATGCGGTCTCCTGACCGAGGATCACGTCGGCGGCATGCTGCGGCATGCTGTACAGGTCGGCGCTGTCGGCAAAGGCCACGCCATTGCGCGACCAGGCCGCGCGGGCCTCGGCGTCTTCGAGCATGCGTTGCAGGTAGCTATTGAGCTGCTCCTGCTCGAAGGGGTCGTCCAGCACCAGGCCGCTGTCGGCCTCGGCGATGTAGTGGGCGTAGCCGCACACCTTCGAGACCAGCACCGGCAGGCCGGCGACCAGCGCTTCGAGCAGCACGGTGCCGGTGTTTTCGTTGTACGCCGGGTGGATCAGCAGGTCGGCCCCCAGCAGGAAGCGCGGAATATCGCTGCGGCCCTTGAGGAACTGCACCTGCTCGCCCAGGCCCAGGGTGGCGCTCTGCAGCTGGAACACCTTGGGGTCGTCCTGGCCGATGACCATCAGCCGGGTACGCTTGCGCAGGGCCGAAGGCAGCGCGGCCAGGGCCTTGAGGCTGCGGTCCACACCCTTGGTCTTGAAGCCCGAACCGATCTGTACCAGCAGCAGTTCGTCGTCGGCCAGGCCGAACTCTTTGCGGAATTCGGCACGGATGGCGTCGGCATCGGCCGGGCGGCGGCGGTCCTGGGAGATCCCCGGCGGCAGCAGGTGAAAGCGTGCCTCGGGGGTGTCGTAGTGCTTGATGAACAGGGGCTGCTGCACTTCGGAGATCATCAGGATCTCGGTGTGGGCATCCTTGGCAAACACCGCCCGCTCGTATTCGGCGAAATGGCGGTAGCGCCCCCAGCGGCGGTACAGGCCACCGCGCAGGGTCTGGGCCTTGTCCTCGAAGCAGCCGTCGGCGGCGTAATACACGTCCAGCCCCGGCATCTTGTTGAAGCCGATCAGGCGGTCGACCGGGCGCTTGGCCAGGTCCGCCGCCATCCAGGCGCTGAGCTTCTCGTTGCGGCGGTGGTTGAACAGCGCCTTGACCGGCGCCACCAGCACCTCGAAGCCCGGCGGAATATCACCTTCCCAGATCAGCGTGTACACGCGGATCTGGTGGCCACGCTTCTGGCACTCCAGGGCGATGCGCATGAAATCGCGCTGCAGCCCGCCAAAAGGGAAATATTTGTAGAGCACGAAAGCCAGTTGCATCAACGAACATCCTCAGCCAGCAGCAGCGCGCTCAAGCGGCCCGCTACATGCTCGGGATTCAGGCGAGTGAAGCACAGCGGCCACTCGCGTTTGAGATCGAACCGGCGCAGATCCTCGGCGCTCGGTTTGTAGGTGCACTTCTTCTGCAGGCACGGGGCGCAGGGGAAGTTGCTCGCCTGGTGGATCTGGGCGCGTCCGTAGGCACCGGTCAAACCAGGGTTGGTGGGGCCGAACAGCGAAATGGTCGGCACATCCAGCGCAGCGGCCAGGTGGCCCAGGCCGGTATCGACCGCCACGCAGGCCTTGGCGGCCGCCAGCACGCGGGCGACGCCGACCAGGTTCAACTTGGGCAGCACCTGGCAGTTATTCAAGCCCTGGGCGATGCGCTCGGCGCGGGCCTTCTCCGCCGGGTTGCCCCACGGCAGCATCACCTGCAGCTTGCGCCGGCCCATGCGTTCGGCCAGCTCGCGCCAGTAGGCTTCCGGCCAGTGTTTGGTGGCCCAGGTGGTGCCATGCAGGAACACCACGTAGGGCGCCGCTGGCGGCAGTTGCAGGCGGTTGAGGTCCAGGCCGTAGTTGCCCAGGCCCTCGGGCAGGTCGTAGGCCAGGGCCAGGGCGAACAGCTGGCGCACGCGCTCGACGGCATGCTGGCCGACGGCGACCGACAGGCGCCGGTCATAGAAACGACTGGCCAGGCCTTCACGGGCCGAATAGCGGTCGAGCCCGGCCACCGGCGCTTTCACGTAGCGGGTCAGCCAGGCCGACTTGACCAGGCCCTGGGCGTCGATCACCAGGTCGTACTTGCGCGCCCGCAGGCGTTGCTTGAAGGCCTTGAACTCGCCGCTCCTGATGGTCTGCCAGAGGTTCTTGCGCCAACGGCGGATGGCCACCGGGATCACCTGGTCGACCGCCGGGTGCCAGCTGGGGATCTCGGCAAAGCCCTCTTCCACCACCCAGTCGAAACGGATGCCGGGGATGGCGTGGGCGGCGTCGCTGAGCGCCGGGAGGGTGTGGATGACGTCGCCCAGGGACGACGTCTTTATGATCAGGACCCGCACTCAGTCGACCTCTGCCACGCTATCGATCAGGTTCGGCCCGCCCAGCTGGTGCAGGGCGGCGATCACCTTGGCCGGCTCGAGCAGACGCAGGCAATTGTAGTGGCCAAAGCGGCAGGTGCGGTCGAAGCAGGGGCTGCACTCGATGCCGGTGCGCACCACCTCGACCTGCTCGGCCAGCGGCGGGGTAAAGCCCGGCGAAGTCGAGCCGTACACCGCCACCAGCGGGCGGTTCAAGGCGGCGGCCACGTGCATCAGGCCGGAGTCGTTGGAGACCACGGCGTTGGCGCAGGACATCAGGTCGATGGCCTCGGCCAGCGAGGTTTCGCCGGCCAGGTTGTACGATTCTTCACGCAGGCCCGGGATCAGCCGGTCGCGGATCTGCTCGCCCACCGGGTGGTCGTTCTTCGAACCGAACAGCCACACCTGCCAGCCCTGGCGGATCATGGCATCGGCGACTTGCGCGTAATGCTCGGCCGGCCAGCGCTTGGCCTCGCCGAACTCGGCACCGGGGCACAGGGCCAGTACCGGGCGGTCCAGCTGCAGGTTGAACTTGGCCACGGCCGCGTCGCGGCTCTGGGCCTCGATCAGCAGGCTGGGGCGTGGGTAAGGCTGCGGCAATTCGGTGCCCGGTGCGTAGGCCAGGGCCATGAAGCGCTCGATCATCAGCGGGTAGCGCGCCTTGTCCAGCTTGCGCACGTCGTTGAGCAGCAGGTAGCGCATTTCGCCGCGCCAGCCAGTGCGCTTGGGGATGCCGGCGAAGTACGGCACCAGCGCCGACTTGAGCGAGTTGGGCAGCAGGATCGCCTGGTCGTACTGGCCGGCCAGCGACTTGCCGATGCGCCGGCGGGTGGCCAGTTCCAGCGCGCCGTGGCCGAGCGGGAAGCTCAAGGCCTGGCGCACTTGCGGCATGCGCTCGAGGATCGGCCGGCTCCACTCGGGGGCCAGCACATCGATCTCGCAGTCGGGGTGCTGCTGTTTCAGGCACTGGAACAAAGTCTGCGCCATCACCATGTCGCCGACCCAGCTGGGGCCAATGATCAGTATTTTCATGCTTTATCCAGAAACATTCGGGGAGGCTGCAGGCTGCGTTACAACCTGGCCTCCCCTCTTTATATTCAGGCTATGTGGCGGACAGTGTACCACCGGTGCCGGGCCATGGACCTTTGGGGCTGCTATGCAGCCCTTTCGCGACACAAGGCCGCTCCTACAGGAGATCGCAATTCCCTGTAGGAGCGGCCTTGTGTCGCGAAAGGGCCGCACAGCGGCCCTCAAAATCTCAAGTCAGGCCCAATTCCCCCCAGATCCGCCGCACCTCACGGCGCTCATCGACGAACTGCGCCGCATCGATCACCCCGGCCTGCTTCTGCAAGGCCTGGCGGTGCGAGGCCGCGCGGAACGCCTTGTACACCTCGCGCAGCAGCACGGCGTCGGCGGCGGGCATCAGCCCGGCCTGCTCCAGCTCTTCGAGGATGCGGATATTGTCGGTCCAGCGCAGTATGGCCGCGTGGTCGTGGGACCAGGCCAAAGCGGCGTATTGCACCATAAATTCGATATCGACGATACCGCCGGCATCCTGCTTGATATCGAAGGGTTGCCCGGCATCGAAGGCGTTGCTCGCGGTACCTGCAGCGGTGCCCTTGGTGCCAAGGTTGTCGCGCATCTTGGCGCGCATCTCACTCACCTCGGCGCGCAGTTTATCCAGGTCACGGGCCTTGCCCAGCACCCCCGCGCGCACCGTCTCGAACGCCGCCGCCACCTGCTTGCAACCCACCAGCACGCGGGCGCGCACCAGCGCCTGGTGCTCCCAGGTCCAGGCTTCGTTCTGCTGGTAGCGCTCGAAGGCGCCGAGCGAGCTGACCAAGAGGCCCGAGGCGCCGGACGGGCGCAGGCGCATGTCGACGTCATAAAGCTGCCCGGAGTTGGTCTGGGTGGTCAGCAGGTGAATGATGCGCTGGCCCAACCGGGTGAAGAACTGCGCGCTGTCGATGGGTTTGGCGCCATCGGTTTCGGCCTGCGGGTCGCCATCGTGGATGAACACCAGGTCCAGGTCCGAACCATGGCCCAGCTCGATGCCACCGACCTTGCCGTAGCCGACGATGATGAAGCCCGGATCGCACAGGCTGCCATCACTGCGCTTGGGTTGGCCATGGCGGCTTACGGTCTGGCGCCAGGCCAGGGCCAGCACCTGGTCGAGGATGGCTTCGGCCAGCCAGGTCAGGTAGTCGCTGACCTTCATCAACGGCAGGTTGCCGGTGATCTCGGACGCCGCCACGCGCAGGCTGTGGGCCAGCTTGAAGTGGCGCAACGCTTCCATCTGCTGTTCGAGGTCGTCTTCGGGGATGCGGGTCAGGCGCTCGCGCAGCTCGGCGGCCAGCTCTGGCGCCAGGGGCGGGCTGAACAGGCGGCCTTCGTTGAGCAGTTCGTCGAGCAGCAACGGGTAACGGGCGATCTGCTCGGCGATCCACGGGCTGGCCGCGCACAGGGTCAGCAGACGGCGCAGGGCGCCGGGGTTTTCGGTGAGCAGCACCAGATAGGCCGAACGACGGGCCACGGCCTCGACCAGTGGCAGCACCCGCTCCAGCACCAGGTCTGGGTTGGCATGCTCCACGGCCTGGGCCAGCAGGCGCGGAATGAAGGCGTCCAGGCGTTCGCGGCCGATACGCTGCATCGAGCGCAGCGACGGGCTGACGCGCAGGGCGGTCAAGCGGCGCAGGGCATCGGCGGGTAGTTTGAAGCCGGCTTCCTCGAGCTGGCGACAGGCTGCCTCTTCATCCTGGGCCTGCTCCCACAGCGGCGACCATTCGCCGCCCACCACCAGCTCGCCCTCGGCTTCGTCTTCATCGGGGTCGGCGATCACCTGGCGGAAGTGCCAGTCGATGCGCCCGCGCCACTCCATCAATTGCGCGTGGAAGCTGGCCCAGTCGGCAAAGCCGAGCATGTAGGCAATGCGCTCACGGTCGGTGTCGTCATCCGGCAGCATCTGGGTCTGGCGGTCGGCGATGGCCTGGATCGCATGTTCGGTGTAGCGCAGGAACTCATACCCCTCGCGCAGCTCGGCAACCACCGCCGGCGGCAGGTAACCCTGCCCCTCCAGGGTCGCCAGCACTTTCAGCAAGGGCCGTTGCTGCAGGCTGAGGTCGCGCCCGCCGTGGATCAGCTGGAAGGCCTGGGCGATGAACTCCACCTCGCGGATGCCACCGGCGCCAAGCTTGATGTTGTCGGCCATGCCTTTGCGCCGCACTTCCTGCTGGATCAGCTGCTTCATGGTGCGCAGCGCTTCGATGGCGGAGAAATCCAGGTAACGGCGGTACACGAACGGGCGCAGCATCTCCTGCAACTGCGCGCCGGCCGCCTGGTCGCCGGCCACCACCCGCGCCTTGATCATCGCGTAGCGCTCCCAGTCGCGGCCCTGGTCCTGGTAGTACTGCTCCAGCGCATTGAAGCTCAGCACCAGCGAGCCGGCCGAGCCATAAGGGCGCAGGCGCATGTCGACGCGGAACACGAAACCATCGACGGTGACCGGGTCGAGCGCCTTGATCAGGCGCTGGCCGAGCCGGGTGAAGAACTCCTGGTTGTCCAGCGAGCGCTTGACCCCGGTGGTTTCGCCGCCTTCGGGGAAAGCGAAGATCAGGTCGATGTCGGAAGACAGGTTGAGCTCCACCGCGCCCAGCTTGCCCATGCCCAGCACCACCATGTGCTGCACCTCGCCGCTGCGGTGGCCGATGGGCGTGCCGAACTGCTGGCAGTGGCGTGGGTAAAGCCAGGCATAGGCTTCATCTATACAGGCATCGGCAAGGTCGGACAGGTCGCGGCAGGTTTCGCCCAGGGCCGCGGCGCGGGTGATGTCGCGCCAGATGATGCGCAGCTGTTGGCGGTTACGCTCGCGGCGCAGGTTGCGCGCCAGTTCGTCCTCGCTCTGGGCGGCCTGGGCCACGGCGTTGATCTGCCCACGTAGCTCGCCCGGGGCATAGGGCCGATCGAGCTCGCCACCTTGCAGCAGGCCGAACAGCATTGCTGGGTCGCGCTGGGCCTGGGCCAGCACGAAGTCGCTCGCGGCGCACACCTGGTCGAACTGCCGTCGCTGCTCGACGCTCCAGCTGTCCGGGCTCAGCCCAGGGTGCCCGGCCAGCGCATCGCGCAGGAACTGTTGATTGCGGGCAACCAGCGGTTGCAGGGCGGCAGGCAGATCGAGCGGCAAAGGCAGGCGCATGGTCTATCCTTGATCGGCGTGAAAGAGAGGGGTTGGAGCGGTCGAACGGGGGCCGGACCACGGTTGGACTGTCATACAAAAGTTAGAAATAGCTGAAAATCTTGATTTTCTAGTAAGAAACATCAACAAACACCTAACTCGAACACAGATTCAACCGACGGGAACGTTTTTCCCCACAACCCGGGATGCGACAAACCGTCGCATTTGTGTAGTTTTACTACTACCCATGCCGTGCAAAAGCATGAAATCCGAAAGCATTTGTAGTAAAACTACACCGCGCCGGATGACTGTCCGGTAATCCAAGAATTCACGACGTCTGCCCATAAGGCCAGTCGCAAACTCAGGCCCCCGATTCTGGTGGCCTTTCCGCCCTGGAGCAAGCCATGCAAGACCTCGATCCAATCGAAACCCAGGAATGGCTGGATGCCCTGGAGTCGGTCCTCGACAAAGAAGGCGAAGACCGCGCTCATTACCTGATGACCCGTATGGGCGAGCTGGCCACCCGCAGTGGCTCGCAGCTGCCGTATGCCATCACCACGCCGTACCGCAACACCATCCCTGTCACCCACGAAGCACGCATGCCTGGCGACCTGTTCATGGAACGCCGCATTCGCTCGATGGTGCGTTGGAACGCCCTGGCCATGGTCATGCGCACCAACCTGAAAGACTCGGACCTGGGTGGCCACATCTCGAGCTTCGCCTCCAGCGCCACGCTGTACGACATCGGCTTCAACTACTTCTTCCAGGCCCCGACCGAAGAACACGGCGGCGACCTGATCTTCTTCCAGGGCCACGCTTCGCCAGGCGTCTACGCCCGCGCCTTCATGGAAGGCCGCATCAACGAAGACCAGATGAACAACTTCCGTCAGGAAGTGGACGGCAACGGCCTGTCTTCGTACCCGCACCCTTGGCTGATGCCTGACTTCTGGCAGTTCCCGACCGTTTCGATGGGCCTGGGCCCGATCCAGGCGATCTACCAGGCACGCTTCATGAAGTACCTGGAAGCCCGTGGCTTCATCCCGGCCGGCAAGCAGAAGGTCTGGTGCTTCATGGGCGACGGCGAGTGCGACGAGCCGGAATCCCTGGGCGCGATCGCCCTGGCCGGCCGCGAGAAGCTGGACAACCTGATCTTCGTCATCAACTGCAACCTGCAGCGCCTCGACGGCCCGGTTCGCGGCAACGGCAAGATCATCCAGGAACTCGAAGGCGTGTTCCGCGGCGGTGGCTGGAACGTCAACAAAGTGGTCTGGGGCCGTTTCTGGGACCCACTGCTGGCCAAGGACACCAACGGTGCCCTGCAGCGCCGCATGGACGAAGTCATCGACGGCGAGTACCAGAACTACAAAGCCAAAGACGGCGCGTACGTTCGTGAGAACTTCTTCAATACCCCAGAACTCAAGGCCATGGTCGAAGACCTGTCCGACGAGGAGATCTGGAAGCTCAACCGTGGCGGCCACGACCCGTACAAGGTCTACGCGGCTTACCACCAGGCTGTGAACCACAAAGAGCAGCCAACCGTCATCCTGGCCAAGACCATCAAGGGTTACGGCACCGGTGCTGGCGAAGCCAAGAACACCGCGCACAACACCAAGAAGGTCGACGTCGACAGCCTGCGTCACTTCCGTGACCGCTTCGACATCCCGGTCAAGGATGCCGACCTTGAGAACCTGCCGTTCTTCAAGCCGGAAGAAGGTTCCGCCGAAGCCAAGTACCTGGCCGAGCGCCGCGCAGCCCTGGGTGGCTTCGTGCCGCAGCGCCGCGCCAAGAGCTTCAGCGTACCGACCCCATCCCTGGAAACGCTGAAAGCGATCCTGGACGGCTCGGGCGACCGTGAAATCTCCACCACCATGGCCTTCGTGCGTATCCTCGCGCAGCTGGTCAAGGACAAGGAAATCGGCCAGCGCATCGTCCCGATCATCCCGGACGAAGCCCGTACCTTCGGTATGGAAGGCATGTTCCGCCAGCTGGGCATCTACTCGTCGGTCGGCCAGCTCTACGAGCCAGTCGATAAAGACCAGGTGATGTTCTACCGCGAGGACAAGAAGGGCCAGATCCTCGAAGAAGGCATCAACGAAGCCGGCGCCATGTCGTCGTTCATCGCTGCCGGTACTTCGTACAGCTGCCACAACCAGCCGATGCTGCCGTTCTACATCTTCTACTCGATGTTCGGCTTCCAGCGTATCGGCGACCTGGCCTGGGCCGCTGGCGACAGCCGCACCCGTGGCTTCCTGATCGGCGGTACCGCCGGCCGTACCACCCTCAACGGTGAAGGCCTGCAGCACGAAGACGGTCACAGCCACATGATGGCGGGCACCATCCCGAACTGCCGCACCTACGATCCGACCTACGGCTACGAGCTGGCGGTGATCATCCAGGACGGCATGAAGAAGATGACCGAAGAGCAACAGGACATCTTCTACTACATCACCGTGATGAACGAATCCTACCAGCAGCCAGCCATGCCGGCCGGCGTCGAGGAAGGCATCATCAAGGGCATGTACCTGCTCGAGGAAGACACCCGCGAAGCCGCGCACCACGTACAGCTGATGGGCTCCGGCACCATCCTGCGCGAAGTTCGCGAAGCGGCGAAGATCCTGCGTGAAGAGTTCAACGTCGGTGCCGACGTGTGGAGCGTCACCAGCTTCAACGAACTGCGTCGCGACGGCCTGGCCGTGGAACGCGCCAACCGCCTCAAGCCTGGCCAGAAGCCTCAGACCACCTACGTGGAAGAGTGCCTGGCTGGCCGCAAAGGCCCGGTCATCGCCTCCACCGACTACATGAAGCTGTTCGCCGAGCAGATTCGCCAGTGGGTACCGAGCAAAGAATTCAAAGTCCTGGGTACCGACGGTTACGGTCGCAGCGACAGCCGCAAGAAGCTGCGTCACTTCTTCGAAGTCGACCGCCACTTCGTGGTGCTGGCTGCCCTGGAAGCCCTGGCTGACCGTGGCGAGATCGAACCCAAGGTTGTGGCTGACGCCATCGTCAAGTTCGGCATCGACCCGGACAAGCGCAACCCACTGGACTGCTGAGGAGTATTTTTAAGTGAGCGAACTCATTCGCGTACCTGACATCGGCAGCGGTGAAGGTGAAATCATCGAGCTGTTCGTCAAGGTCGGTGACCGTATCGAGGCCGACCAGAGCCTGCTGACCCTGGAGTCCGACAAGGCCTCCATGGAGATCCCGGCCCCCAAGGCCGGCATCGTCAAGGAACTGAAGGTCAAACTGGGCGACCGCCTGAAAGAAGGCGACGAGTTGCTGGTACTGGAAGTCGAGGGCGCAGCTTCCGCGCCCGAGGCTCCGGCCGCCGCTGCTCCGGCCGCCGCACCGGCGCCGGCTGCGCAAGCCGCCCCAGCTGCCGCGCCAGCCGCAGCAGCCCCGGTTGCCGCCAGCGTGCAGGACATCCACGTGCCGGACATCGGCTCGTCGGGCAAGGCCAAGATCATCGAAGTGCTGGTCAAGGTCGGCGACACCGTCGAAGCCGACCAGTCGCTGATCACCCTGGAGTCCGACAAGGCCTCCATGGAAATCCCGTCGCCTAGCGCCGGCGTGATCGAAGCCGTGCTGTGCAAGCTGGAAGACGAAGTGGGCACCGGCGACCTGATCTTCAAGATCAAGGCCGCAGGCGCCGCCCCTGCAGCAGCACCGGCTCCGGCCGCTGCTGCTCCGGCTGCCGCTCCTGCCCCAGCTGCTGCGCCGGCCGCCGCTCCGGCTGCCGCGCCTGCTCCAGCCCCGGTCGCCACCGCGCCGGCCGCTGGCAGCAACGCCAAGGTCCATGCCGGCCCTGCCGTTCGCCAGCTGGCCCGTGAATTCGGTGTCGACCTGGGTGCGGTCGCCGCCACCGGCCCGCACGGCCGTATCCTGAAAGAAGACGTTCAGGTCTACGTCAAGGCCATGATGCAGAAGGCCAAGGAGGCTCCAGCCGCCGGTGCTACCGGTGGTGCAGGCATCCCGCCGATCCCGGCCGTGGACTTCAGCAAGTTCGGTGAAGTGGAAGAAGTGGCCCTGACCCGCCTGATGCAGGTCGGCGCCGCCAACCTGCACCGCAGCTGGCTGAACGTGCCGCACGTCACTCAGTTCGACTCGGCCGACATCACCGAGCTGGAAGCCTTCCGCGTCGCGCAGAAAGCCGTCGCCGAAAAAGCCGGCGTCAAGCTGACCGTGCTGCCGCTGCTGCTCAAGGCCTGCGCCTTCCTGCTCAAGGAACTGCCGGACTTCAACAGCTCGCTGGCGCCAAGCGGCAAGGCGATCATCCGCAAGAAGTACGTGCACATCGGCTTCGCCGTGGACACCCCGGATGGCCTGCTGGTCCCTGTGATCAAGAACGTCGACCAGAAGAGCCTGCTGCAACTGGCTGCCGAAGCCGCTGCACTGGCCGAGAAGGCGCGCACCAAAAAGCTGTCGGCCGACGACATGCAAGGCGCCTGCTTCACCATCTCCAGCCTCGGCCACATTGGCGGCACCGGCTTCACGCCGATCGTCAACGCGCCTGAGGTGGCTATCCTGGGCGTCTCCAAGGCGACCATGCAGCCGGTCTGGGATGGCAAGGCCTTCCAGCCCAAGCTGATGCTGCCGCTGTCGCTGTCCTACGATCACCGCGTGATCAACGGCGCCGCCGCCGCGCGCTTCACCAAGCGCCTGGGCGACGTACTGGGCGACATCCGCACCATGCTGCTGTAACCCGCTGTTTGCCTGCCTTCCCTCGGGAAGGCGGGCACCCCTTTCGAGCTGCCACGCTCGTACCTCAACCCCGCCAATTGGCGGGGCTTTTTTTGAGCTGCAGGCCGCAAGCTGCAAGAAAAAGCAGTTCATGCCCCAACACCGCTCAGCTTGATGCTTGCAACTCGAAGCTCGCAGCTGCTTTTCTTCAGATTTCATCTTGTTTGCCGACAACCTGCACACAGCATCCCGTATGGCCGCTTGCCAGCCCACGGGACATGATGCAACCTTGCCCGATGCGCCGCTTTCCAGGCGGCGCTCCCTGTTCAAGCGAGTCTTCGATGAAAAGCCAACCCGATGCCGCCAGCCGAGTGGCGGCCGAGGTCGTCACGCAGCTCCCCGTGCCCTCGCGGCTCGGCATGCTGCGTTTCGAACGGCTGAACGAAGCCAGCTGGGCCATGCTCTACGTCGACCCCGCCTGCGAACGGCAATTCGGCCTGGCCGCCGCCGAGCTCTGCGCCTTGATCGGCTCGCCCTACGCCAGCCTCATGGAGCCGGAGGCGCGCTACAAACTGCACGACGAGATCCAGCTGCAACTGGCCCGGCGCGGCTATTACCGCGTGCGCTACACCCTGCACGCAGGCCCGGCGCCGTTGCGCGTGCTGGAAGCGGGCGAAAGCTACAAGCAGCACAACCGCCAGCTGCTGCGTGGCTACCTGACGGTGATGGACGACCAGCAGGACGACAGCGCCGACCTCGACGCAAACGATCTCGAATCCCGCAACAACCGCCTGCAACTGGCCCTGCAGCTCAATCAGCGCGCCCAGCAGGAGCAGCTCGAACACCTGGAGCGGGTGCGTGCCCAGCAGGACCTGATCCTGCGCCTGGCCCGCCAGCGCTACAGCATCGGCAACTCGCTGCTCGAAGCCGCCGAACTGATCACCCAGAGCGCCTGCGAGATCTACAAGGTCGACAGCGCCAGCATCTGGTACCTGCACGATCAACGCCTGGAGCCGATCAGCGCCTGGTACCACCACGAGCGGCTGCACCGCCTGCCCGAGCCGATCGACGCCAGCCGCTTCCCCGACTACCTCGAAGCCCTGCACGCCAGCCGCGCCATCGAT
Source organism: Pseudomonas sp. TWI923 (assembly GCF_039673365.1). Taxonomy (NCBI): domain Bacteria; kingdom Pseudomonadati; phylum Pseudomonadota; class Gammaproteobacteria; order Pseudomonadales; family Pseudomonadaceae; genus Pseudomonas; species Pseudomonas sp. TWI923. The sequence continues at coordinate 134,780 of NZ_JBDJLM010000005.1, forward strand.
GCCCACAACGCCAGCCACGACCCGCGCACCCGCGAAATGGCCGAGCTGCTCTACCCCACCGACGACAACGCCATGCTCGATGCCAGCATCCGCATCGACGGCCAGGTGGTGGGGGTGCTGTGCCTGGAGCAGACTGGCCGGCCAAGGGCCTGGCAGTCGGACGAGATCGCCTTCGCCGGCGAGCTGGCCGACCAGTTCGCGCAAGTGATCAACAACCACAACCGGCGCACCGCCGCCAACGCGCTGCACCTGTTCCAGCGCGCCGTGGAACAGAGCGCCAGCGCCTTCCTGCTGGTCAACCGCGACGGCGTGGTGGAGTACGTGAACCCCAGCTTCACCGCCATCACCCAATACAGCACCGAGGAAGTCCAGGGCCACCACCTGGCCGAGCTGCCGGCGCTGGAAAACTTGAGCGAGCTGCTGTTCGACTCCCCCTCCAGCCTGGCCATGGGCAACAGCTGGCAGGGCGAGTTCAAGAGCCGGCGCAAGAACCTCGAGCCTTACTGGGGTCAGCTGTCGATTTCCAAGGTGTACGGCGACAACCGCGAGCTGACGCACTACATCGGCATCTACGAAGACGTCACCCAGACCAAGCTGGCGCAACAACGCATCGAGCGCCTGGCCTACACCGACAACCTGACCAACCTGGGCAACCGCCCGGCGTTCATCCGCAACCTCGACGAGCGCTTCGCCCGCGACAGCAGCAGCCCGATCTGCCTGCTGCTGGTGGACATCGACAACTTCAAGCGGATCAACGACAGCCTCGGCCACCAGACCGGCGACAAACTGCTGATCAGCCTGGCCCGGCGCCTGCGCAACAGCCTGAGCAGCGGCGGCAGCCTGGCGCGCTTCGCCAGCAACGAATTCGCCGTGCTGCTCGACGATACCTCCCTCGAAGACGGCCAGGGCGTGGCCCACCAGTTGCTGCGCACCCTCGACAAACCGATGTTCGTCGACAACCAGCTGATCAACGTCACCGCCTCCGTGGGCCTGGCCTGTGCACCCCTGCACGGCAGCGACCCGGCCACCCTGATGAAGAACGCGGGCCTGGCGCTGCACAAGGCCAAGGCCAACGGCAAGCACCAGGTGCAAGTGTTCACCGAAGTGCTCAACGCCGAGGCCAGCTACAAGCTGTTCGTCGAGAACAACCTGCGCCGGGCGCTGACCCAGAACGAACTGGAAGTGTTCTACCAGCCCAAGCTGTGCCTGCGCAGCGGCCGCCTGCTCGGGCTCGAGGCGCTGCTGCGCTGGAACCACCCGGAGCGCGGCATGATCCGCCCCGACCAGTTCATCAGCGTGGCCGAAGAAACCGGCCTGATCATCCCCATCGGCAAGTGGGTGGTGCGCCAGGCCTGCCGCATGAGCCTGGAGCTGCGCGAGGCCGGCATGGGCAACCTGCACGTGGCCATCAACCTGTCGCCCAAGCAGTTCTCCGACCCGGAGCTGGTGAGCTCGATCGGCAGCATCATCAAGGAAGAGGCGCTGCCGCCGCACCTGCTGGAGCTGGAACTGACCGAAGGCCTGCTGCTCGAAGCCAGCGAGGACACCCACCGCCAGCTCGACGAGCTCAAGGCCCTGGGCCTGACGCTGGCCATGGACGACTTCGGCACCGGCTACTCGTCGCTGAGCTACCTGAAGAAGTTCCCGATCGACATCATCAAGATCGACCGCAGCTTCATAAACGAGATCCCCGACAACCAGGACGACATGGAGATCACCTCTGCGGTGGTGGCCATGGCCCACAACCTCAAGCTCAAGGTGGTCGCCGAAGGCATCGAGACCCCGGAGCAGCTGGCGTTCCTACGCCGGCACCGCTGCGACGTCGGCCAGGGCTACCTGTTCGACCGGCCGATCCCCGGGCGCGAGCTGACCGAAAAGCTGCGCCGCTACCCGCGTGGCCCGCTGGCCTGACAGCGGCCCAAACCTCGGGCACTATAGAAACCATTCGGGCCCTATCGCCGGCAAGCCGGCTCCCACAGGGTTCGATCTAATCC